>NZ_CDRSSE010000035.1:0-36724 GCF_977051555.1 Segatella sp. | reverse complement strand
AAATACCCCATTGGAAAAATATAGAGACTTACTTCCAGACCGATGGAAAAAGCAGTAACAGCACTTATTTAATCAGCTGTTACTGCTTTTTTTGAATTATGCAAGGTATAAACGCGGAGCCGCTTACGGATAGCGTGATGGATCTTGTAAACATTTCATCAATCTATCACGTTAAACAAAAGAGATAACATCCTCATTATCAAATAATTAAAGTTTTGAAAAACGGAAAACGTGATGGTTGTGAGGGATAAAACAGATTTTTTCTTCTCATTTATTCATCCACCTGCTCATAATAATAAGAATAGTCTATGCCCTTCATGAAGGCTTGCAATTTCAACTGGTTAGTGGCACTAACCAGTTCATTATTTTCTTTCTTCAGCTTAGTCTTCAGATACTTCCAGTAATTACGGTTCTTAGAATAATCATCCTGCTCATTCAATACGCCGATAATATCAAGCACAGAGAACCACCACTTGTTGAGTTCCCCGTCCCAAACCGCTCTTACCTCCCGGTCTTTATAAAATCTGATTGATTATTTCCTGTCCATACAACTACACTTTTCGACACATGAAATCATGCTATCATCACACTTTTAGACACATAAAAATGCCAGAACGATACACTTTTCGACACATAAAACCATGCAATCATTACACTTTCTGAGACATGAAACCTGTGCAAAGATACACTTTTCGACACATAAAACCAAAATTCCGCTGCCTTTTCCGAGATTTATTAAGAGTATTTAACCGAGGCAAGCAGTTTTTACAGAAAACAAAAATCCCATGTTTCTATTGCCAACAAGCAATAAGAACATGGGATTCTGCGGTATATCTTAGATATCTTTTTCCTTATAAATCACATTATTAGCTCCGCTCGTTATCTTCAGAGCCTCAGGATGTTCCTTAATAAAACTATTGATGTGGCGAACCCGCTTCTCTTCGAGTATCTCATCGATGGCGATGAGGATGCCGGTCTCCTCTACATCACCAAAACCATAGTTGATGGCGGTACCGAAAAGCTTCATCGTAGGACTCAGACTCATGTAGGCATTAACAAGAGGAGGGATATTATAACCCAACTTGCGAACCTCACGGTTCAGAATGCGATAGTCTGCCTTGAAGTCATCTTCTGTAAAGATGGCAGCCAAATCACTCTCTGGAGTATCCAATTCCAGCGGTTTCATCGGGATTACGAGGTTCTCCTTGTCATCAAAATGCTTCTTGAGGAAATAGAGAATCATGTCGCGGCCACGACGGATGTAAGACGGATACATCGTCATCTTGCCGAAGAAATATTTTACTTCCGGATAGAGAACCGTCAAGGCGCCCAAACCATCCCAGAGATTGTCGAGAGCAAAAATACTCTTGGTGTTGGTACGTACATTCTGATATTCGAGTGAAACGAAGGAACGGCCCAACTCTACGGTATAAGGCATATACTCCTTGAGGAACTTGTCGGAGAAATGGAACATGTGGCTGGTTGCCAGCTTAGGCTGTCCCTTCTCATCGAGCTTCCAGTCCTTACCCAGGAGATAACGGTAACCGCCGATAATCTCATCGGCTTCAGGGTTCCAGACAATCAGCTGCTTGTAACAGTTGTCACCAAAGTCGAACTCATCAAGATCCATAGATTTGCCCGTTCCGCCTCCCGCTTCACGGAAAGCGATTTCACGAAGTCGACCAATCTCTTTCAGCACATTAGGCGAATCGTTTGCCGTAACGATGTAAATCTCGTTATGGCTCTTATTGGTCATTCTCAGTTGTTTGTCGGGTGTAAGCTCGCTCTTCAGGAGCTCACGATCAATCGGTTGGATGATTTCTTCTTCCATATTACTCTTCTTATATGCTATGATTCTACGATTTCTTTAATATAAAAAATTCTTCCGGGTTTTGCAAACCATTAAAGTTCATAAACCCTGTCTTCAACATACTGCGCCCACTCGGTAGCCGACTTGCTCTTATCAAAAGTCTGCCAAGGAATCGGTTTGCCGATGGATATGCGGAAATGCTTACCCACATTCCTGTACATCTCGTCGACCAGGAACAGCATGGCGAGATTGAACGGCAGATACTTGTCGCTAAATCGGGCGATGCGGTAGAAGCGCTCAGAGTTGCGCCCTCCGAAATGGATAGGCACCACATCGCGCTGATATTCTACACTCTTAGAGATAAACGTTTTCTTCCAAGGCAGGTCGTGAATAGTTCCATCCTTGCGCTTGCGGCTGTTCAAGCCAGCCGGAAACATCAGCATGTGGTTGTCACTCTTGAAGCCCGCCTCCACCATACGTGGGAAATCGCGGCTCTGGCGACCCGTCTTGTTGATGCCGATACTTACAGGTTTCAAACCCGGCAAGTTGAGCAGAAGATCATTCACCAGATAGCGGAACTTGCCATCATAGTGCTTGCCGATGATGGAACCGAGACATACACCGTCCTGTCCGCCCAGAGGATGATTGGAAACAAAGGTATAGAGTTTGCCGTCGTTCTTGTCAGGCAGGTTTTCCAAGCCTACGATTTCAACATCCATCTTCAGATAGCGCACACATTCGGCGAGCCATTCAGTACCCGAAAGGCCACGGCTCTCCCACAAGAACCTGTTCACCTCGTCCTCATGAATAATCTTCTTGAGCCAGGAAACCAGGAAGCGCGGTACGAATTTCACCTTGCTTCCCATCTTGCTCTTCAGTATCTTATCTATGCCTATCGTTTTCTCTATTGATTCACTCATGTTTGCTAAAACTTATATAAGTTAGTGCAAAAGTAACTCAACTTTTTCAAATACGTGCCATTTTTTCCCAAAAAATAGCAAAAAAGCGAAAATTTATTAGTTTTTTAAAACTATCACGACAAATCGAGCCCATTTTGCACGTATTTTTGCAAAAGCATCACACTTGATGAGACCAAAAAGGCGATGCCCGAAACTGGAAGGTGAAGTTGACCAAAAACAACTTTTTCATTAAGTTTTATAAATTTTGTGGGAAAAAGTAAGGCTATATGGAGATTTTTATGTACCTTTGAACCCAAATTTATACATTAATAAGTACGCACGCAATACTATAACGCGATAAGACAGCAAAAAGATATATGATAAAGACAGCAGAAACATATCACGTACCGGTGCTCCTCAAGGAGAGCGTTGACGGGTTGAACATACAGCCAGGAGGCATCTATGTAGACGTAACCTTCGGTGGCGGCGGACATTCCAGAGAGATTCTGTCGCGCCTGACGGAGGGAGCGCACCTGTACAGTTTCGACCAGGACGCCGATGCAGAGCGCAACGTGGTGGCAAACGAGAACTTCACCTTCGTATGCTCCAACTTCAGATTCCTGAAAAACTGGATGCGCTACTATGGGGTAGACGGACTCGACGGACTGTTAGCCGACCTGGGCGTATCGAGCCACCACTTCGATGACGAGACCCGCGGTTTTTCCTTCCGTTTCGACTCCCCACTCGATATGCGCATGAACAAGCGTGCGGGCAAGACTGCTGCCGACATCGTAAACGAATATGACGAAGGTGCCCTTGCCGACATCTTCTACCTATACGGTGAGCTGAAGAACTCGCGCCGCATCGCCTCGGCACTCGTCAAGGCAAGAGCCGAGAAGCCCATCCTCACCACCAAAGACTTTATGGCAGCCGTAGAGCCCCTCTTCAAGCGGGAGCGTGAGAAGAAAGACATGGCAAAGCTCTTCCAGGCGCTGCGCATAGAAGTGAACCACGAGATGGACGCCCTGAAAGAGATGCTCCGCTCAGCTACGGAACTTCTGAAACCGGGAGGCCGACTCAGCGTCATCACCTATCACTCGCTGGAAGACAGAATCGTAAAGAACATGATGAAAGCGGGCAATGCAGAAGGCAAGATAGAGCAGGACTTCTTCGGAAGAATAGAAACCCCTTTCAAACTCGTGAACAACAAGGTAATCGTTCCCGATGCCGACGAGCAGGAAAGAAACCCTAGGAGCAGAAGCGCCAAACTAAGAATAGCAGAAAAGAAATGATAAACGATAAAGACATAAACATCAGCGAGAAGCCTATAGCCGAAGAAAAGGCACAGGCATCACAGGAACCGCCGAAGCAGAAAACTCCGCAGCAGGAGCCACAGCAGCAGGAGGCTCCACAGGCTTCGCTCAAGGAAGTGATTGCCAAGCAAGCCATAGAGGAAGAGGCTTCAGGATCATCGAGCTTTACGCTGCGAAAGATTCTGGGTGGAGACATTCTTACCGCACAAATCATACGCCGGCAGATATGGCTCGTTATCCTCATCGTGCTTTTTGTCATTATCTACATATCCAACCGATACAATATCCAGAACGATATCATCGAGTTGGACAAACTGCAGAAAGAACTGCAAGACACCAAATACAAAGCGCTGTCTACAAGCAGCCAGATAACAGAGAAGAGTCGTGAAAGTAATGTGCTCGACATGCTGAAGAACAACAAAGACAGCGTGCTGCACATCGCTACCCAACCTCCATACATCATAAACGTACCCGAAGAATGAGCAGCAAATTTGATCACAAGAAAGTAATGCCCCGCTACAGCGCCATCGCCATCATCATGACGATTTTCGCCATAGCCGTAGTGGGTAAAGCGCTCTACATCATGACCGCCAAGCATGATTACTGGATGAAGGTGGCTGAACGGCAGAAGAAGGATTCCGTGACCGTAAAGCCAAACCGAGGCAACATCTTGAGCTGCACAGGACAGCTGATGGCAAGTTCGCTGCCGGAGTTTAAGGTTTTCATGGACTTCAAGGCGCTGAAAGATGCAAAAAACGACTCGCTGTGGGATGCCAAGCAAGACTCCATCTGCCTTTGCCTGCACAAGATATTTCCGAATCTGAGCGAGTCTGATTTCAAGAAGCACCTCACCGAAGGTCGCGCCAAGATGAGCCGCCACTGGCCGGTTTATCCGAAGCGTGTAGACTATAACACCTTCACCGAGATAAAGGACATCCCTGTATTCCGCCTGAAACCCTACCAGAGCGGTTTCCACTGGGAAGAATATAATGCCCGAACCAGAACTTACGGTTCGCTGGCAGGCCGAACCATCGGAGCCATGTATGGCGCCAAGGATACCGCCCGCTTCGGTCTGGAGCTGAGTTACGACTCCATCCTGCGAGGCACCAACGGTATCGTGCATCGCCGCAAGGTGCGCAATAAGTTCCTCGACATTACCGATACTCCTCCTATTGACGGAGCCGATATCGTGACCACCATCGATGTGAGCATGCAAGACCTTGCTGAACGCTCACTCATCGACGAGCTGAAGGAAATCAACGCCAATGTGGGTGTAGCCATCGTGATGGATGTACCTACGGGCGACATCAAGGCCATCGTAAACATGGAGAAATGTTTCGACGGCGAATACAGAGAAATCCACAACCATGCCGTGAGCGACCTTCTGGAGCCAGGCTCGGTGTTCAAGCCAGCCTCTATCCTCGTAGCGCTGGACGACGGAGTGGTAGACACGACCTATCACGTAGAAACCGGTGGCGGTATATGGCCGATGTACGGCAGAGAAATGAAAGACCACAACTGGCGAAAAGGCGGATACGGAATGCTGACCCTCGCACAGACCCTGTGGTACAGTTCGAACATCGGTGTGAGCCGCATCATAGACGACCATTACCGCAACAACCCGGAGAAATTCGTAAAGGGTATCTACCGTACCGGTCTGCACGACGACCTGAAGATTCCACTGGTGGGAGCAACGCCAGCCAGAATCCGCATGCCGCACAGAAACAAGAACGGACAGTATGACAACTGGGCAAAGACCAGTTTGCCATGGATGAGTATCGGATATGAGACCCAGATACCGCCTATCTCTACCCTCACCTTCTACAACACCATCGCCAACAACGGCAAGATGATGCGACCAAGATTCGTGAGCAAGGTAATGAAGAACGGAGAAACCATCATGGAATTTCCTCCTGAAGTGATGCGCCAGCAGATAGCCAAGGAGAAGAGCATCAAGGAACTGCAAACCATCCTGGAACAGGTGGTAAGCGTGGGACTGGGAAAGAAAGCCGGTTCGCCTAACTTCAAAGTGGCAGGAAAGACCGGCACAGCCCAGATTTCAAAAGGTGCCGGTGGATATAAGAGTGGCGGAACCAGCTATCTCATCAGTTTCGCAGGCTACTTCCCTGCCGATGCACCACGCTACAGCTGTATCGTCTGCATACAGAAATCCGGTTTACCTGCTTCGGGCGGTACGATGTGCGGTAAGGTCTTCCATGAGATTTCAGAAGGCATCATGGCGCAGAGTCTGAAAGTTGACGTAAAGGACGCCCGCGACTCAGCATCCGTCTTCGTTCCTGACGTAAAGGCAGGCAATATCCTTGCTGCCAACTATGTGCTCAGCCACCTCGGCATCAAGACCAATACCAACTGGAGTGGCAGCTATGCCGACGGCAACCCTATCTGGGGCAAGGCAGAGCGCGTGGGTAACCACAGCATCAAGCTCATCAGGGAGAAGCAATACGGCAAGACGATCGTACCCGACGTTACCGGAATGGGAGCCCGAGACGCTATCTACAATATGGAGAGCCGGGGCATCAAGACCCAGATTATAGGTAGAGGAAAGGTAGTAAAGCAGAGTCTGGTGCCGGGAACGGTCATCAAGAAAGGTGCCGTATGCAGCATTGTGCTCGAATAAAACTCAGAAACAGTTATCTGAAACCCTATATATAATAAGGTGTAGATAAAAAATATATAGAATATAAAACAGAAACAGGATATGAAGTTAAAAGAATTACTCAAAAACATCGAACCGGTTCAGATAATCGGCGATGCTGATGTAGAGGTTTCGGGAGTAAACATCGACTCTCGCAAGATTAAGGAAGGTCATCTCTTCGTTGCCATGAAGGGAACGCAGGTTGACGGTCACAAGTTTATTCCAAAGGCATTGGAGCTGGGCGCAAAGTCGGTTTTGTGCGAAGACATGCCTGAAGAGAAAGTTGAGGGCGTAACTTACATTCAGGTCGCTTCGACCGAGGATGCTGTCGGCAAGGTAGCAACCCTCTTCTACGGCGACCCTTCAAGAAAGCTCAAACTGGTAGGCGTAACCGGTACCAATGGTAAGACCACCATTGCCACCTTATTATATAATATGTTCCGCAAGTTCGGCCATAAGTGTGGCTTGCTCTCTACCGTCTGCAACTACATTGAGGACGAGGCTATCCCTGCCGACCATACCACCCCAGACCCTATCGAGCTGAACATGCTCCTGGGCAAGATGGTAGAGGCAGGCTGCGAGTATGCCTTCATGGAGTGCTCTTCTCACGCCATCGCACAGAAGCGTATCGGAGGCCTACAGTTTGCCGGAGGCTTGTTCACCAACCTGACCCGCGACCACCTCGATTACCACAAGACATTCGAGAACTACCGTAATGCCAAGAAGGCTTTCTTCGACGGACTGCCTAAGACAGCCTTTGCCATTACCAATGCCGACGACAAGAACGGCATGATCATGGTACAGAACACCAAGGCTACCGTGAAAACCTACTCTACCCGCAGCATGGCAGACTTCAGAGCCAGGATTCTGGAGTGTCACTTCGGCGGCATGTATCTGGAGATTGACGGCAAAGAAGTGGGCGTACAGTTCATCGGTAAGTTCAACGTGAGCAACCTGCTCGCCGTATATGGTGCAGCCATTATGCTCGGCAAGAAGCCAGAGGATGTACTCGTAGTGATGAGTACCCTTCACAGCGTAAGCGGAAGACTGGAACCAATCCAGTCGCCAGAAGGTTATACCGCCATTGTTGACTATGCCCATACACCAGATGCACTAGAGAACGTATTGAACGCCATCCACGAAGTGCTCGAAGGCAAGGGCGGAGAAGTCATCACCGTTTGCGGTGCCGGCGGCAACCGTGACAAGGGCAAGCGCCCATTGATGGCACAGGAGGCTGTAAAGCAGAGCGATAAGGTAATCATCACCAGTGACAACCCACGTTTCGAAGAGCCACAGGACATCATCAACGACATGCTTGCCGGACTCAATGCCCAGCAGATGAAGAAGGTAATCAGCATCGTAGACCGCAAGGAAGCCATCCGCACAGCCTGCATGCTGGCAAAGAAGGGCGACGTGATTCTCGTAGCCGGTAAGGGACACGAAGATTACCAGGAGATCAAGGGCGTAAAGCACCACTTTGACGACAAAGAGGTGATTCGCGACATCTTCGGAATTTCACAGAAGTAAAATCAATCAAGAAAAGAAAGAAAAATGTTATACTATCTCTTTAGATTTCTGGAGCAGTGGGGCATCTCAGGTTCTCACATGTGGGGTTACATCTCATTCCGCGCCCTGCTTGCGCTGATTTTATCATTGGTCATCTCAGCCTGGTTCGGCGAGAAATTCATCAAGTATCTCAAGAGCAAGCAAATCACAGAAACTCAGCGCGATGCCAGCATCGATCCGTTCGGTGTAAAGAAGATTGGCGTTCCTTCTATGGGTGGCGTCATCATCATCCTGGCTATCCTCGTACCGGTACTGTTACTCGGACGTTTGCGCAACATCTATCTTATCCTGATGATCATCACCACCATATGGCTCGGCTTCCTCGGTGGAATGGACGACTTCATCAAGATTTTCAAGCGTGATAAAGAGGGCTTGAAGGGTAAATATAAGATTATAGGTCAGATTGGTATCGGACTCATCGTGGGACTGGTACTCTGGTCTTCACCTGACGTAAAGATGAACGAGAACCTCGCCATTGAGCGACAGGGTCAGGAAACGGTGGTAAAGCATCGTACGGAAGCAAGAAAATCGCTGAAGACCACCATCCCATTCGTCAAGGGACACAACCTCGACTATTCCAGCATCACCAGTTTCTGCGGTAAGTACAAGGTAGCAGCAGGCTGGATTCTCTTCGTCATCATGACCATCTTCGTGGTAACAGCCGTATCAAACGGTGCCAACCTCAACGATGGTATGGACGGAATGTGTGCAGGAAACTCCGCCATCATAGGTGTGGCGCTAGGCATACTTGCGTATGTGTCGTCGCACATCGAGTTTGCCGCCTACCTCAATATCATGTATATTCCTGGTTCTGAGGAACTGGTAGTATTCTTCTGTGCCTTCATCGGAGCCCTCATCGGTTTCCTCTGGTACAACGCTTACCCTGCCCAGGTATTCATGGGCGATACGGGTTCGCTGACCATCGGCGGTATCATCGCAGTAGGTGCCATCATCATCCACAAGGAGCTGATGCTGCCTATCCTCTGCGGTATTTTCTTCGTAGAAAGCCTCAGCGTGATGATGCAGGTTTACTATTACAAGATAGGAAAGCGGAGAGGTGTGAAGCAGCGTATCTTCAAGCGCACACCTATCCACGACAACTTCCGCACACAGGACAGTCAGCTGGATCCAGACTGCAAGTATCTGTGGAAGAAGCCTCGCAACTGCTTCCATGAATCAAAGATTACCATCCGTTTCTGGATTGTAACCATCATTCTGGCAGCGTTGACCATCATCACATTGAAGATCAGATAACAGAACTTTCGCATATGTGGAAGTTAAGGGAAGTTAGAGGAGTTAGAAGGAAGTTAAGGGACAAATGTCCTACGTTTTACGACTAAAGACTATTGTCTCTTAACTTCCCGAACGACCGTAGGGAGTGATAACTTCTTTAACTTCAATTAATTCCCTCACTTGCGAAACTAGTATAGAAAATAAGACAATGAGCAAAATTGTAATTTTAGGAGCTGGCGAAAGTGGCGCAGGTGCAGCCGTGCTGGCAAAGAAAGAGGGATTCGAGGTCTTTGTTTCAGACATGTCAAAGATCAAGGATAACTACAAGAAGTTGATGGATGACCACAACATTGAATGGGAAGAAGGTCACCATACTGAAGAAAAGATTTTAGATGCTGATGAAGTCATCAAGAGCCCGGGTATTCCTAAGGAAGCACCTATGGTTCAGAAACTGATGGCTAAGGGTACTCCTATCATAAGCGAAATAGAATTTGCGGGCAGATATACTGACGCCAAGATGATCTGTATTACGGGAAGTAATGGTAAGACTACCACTACCTCTCTGATTTACCACATCATCAAGTCGGCTGGCTATGATGTCGGTCTGGCTGGAAATATCGGAAAGAGTCTTGCCCTTCAGGTGGCAGAAACTCCTCATAAGTACTACGTCATCGAGCTGAGCAGTTTCCAACTCGACAACATGTATGAGTTCCGTGCCAACGTGGCTATCCTGCTCAATATCACTCCAGACCATCTGGACCGCTATGAGTTTAAGATGCAGAACTATACCGATGCCAAGATGCGCATCACCCAGAACCAGACAGAGGAAGACAGCTTCATCTTCTGGAATGATGATCCTATCGTTACAAAGGAGTTGGCTAAGTACAACCTCAAGTCACACCTCTGCCCATTCTCTGAGTTCAAGGAGGAGGGTTGCGTTGGCTTTATAGAGGATGGCAAGTACAAACTCAACTTCCCTTCAGCCTTCGAAATGCCACAGGCAGACATGAGTCTCCGCGGCAAGCACAATATCTATAACAGTCTGGCTGCAGGTCTGGCATGCAACATCGTAGGCATCGACCACGAGACCCTGCATAAAGGCTTGAGCGACTTCCCTGGCGTAGAGCACCGCCTGGAGAAAGTGGGCAAGTTCCAAGGCGTTTACTATGTGAACGACTCAAAGGCAACCAACGTGGATGCCTGCTGGTATGCGCTGGAGAGCATGACAACCCCTACCATCCTCATCATCGGCGGTAAGGATAAGGGAAATGACTATAACCAGATCAAGGACCTGGTAAAGGAGAAATGTGCGGGTATCGTATATCTCGGAGCCGACAACCAGAAGTTGCACGACAACTTTGACGCACTCGGCATCCCTGTCCGCGACACCCACAGCATGAAGGATTGCGTGGCAGCCTGCCAGGAATTGGCAAAGCCGGGCGACACCGTACTCCTCAGTCCATGCTGCGCAAGCTTCGACCTCTTCAAGAACATGGAAGATAGAGGCGAGCAGTTTAAAGCGCTGGCAAGAGCCATCGGAGAATAACAGTTTTCAACAGATAGAACAGATAGAACGATAAAGAAATGAATAACAAGAGCATAGGTAATATTTTCAAGGGAGACAAGGTGATCTGGATGGTCTTCTTCTTTCTCTGTATGATAAGCATCGTGGAGGTATATTCTGCCTCCAGCTCCTTGTCGTACAAGACCGGAAACTATATGGCGCCTGTTATCCGACATATCTTGCTCTTGGGAGGCGGTCTGTTCACCATGATTTGCATGCTCAAGGTGAAATGCAAGTACTTCAAGATTGTTACACCCGTCGTGATGGGCATCTCATTACTGTTGCTCGTCCTGGTATTGGCTACCGGCCAATCTACCAACGGAGCTTCCCGCTGGTTCTCCCTGATGGGCGTACAGTTTCAGCCTTCAGAGATAGCAAAGGGTGCGGTAGTACTAGCTGTAGCTCAGATTCTTAGCGCCATGCAAGCACCTCAGGGTGCCAACAGGAAGGCTTTCAAGTTTATACTTGTAGCAACCGCTCCATTTGTAATTCTCATCGGTCTGGAGAACTTATCTACAGCCATGCTCCTCAGTGTCACAATCCTGGCCATGATGCTCATCGGAAGAGTGCCGATGAACCAGATTGGTAAGTTGGTGGGACTGGGCATGATTGTCATCGTAACAGCCTTTGCAGGTATCATGATTATCGGACAGGACAAGGGCGAGGAAGGCAATAAACCGGAAAATACGCTGACCGAGAAGGTTGAACAGGAACAGGACAAGCCTAACATGGCAGAAAAGATGTTCCATAGAGCCGACACCTGGAAAGCCCGTATTGACAAGTTTATGAACTCCAAGCCTGTAGCCCCACAGGATGTCGATCTCGACAAAGATGCCCAAGTGGCACATGCCAATATCGCCATCGCCTCTTCCAACATCGTAGGCAAAGGGCCAGGAAACTCAGTAGAAAGAGACTTTCTCTCACAGGCGTTCTCAGACTTCATCTATGCCATCATCATCGAAGAGATGGGTATATGGGGAGCCGCACTGGTTGCATTCCTCTACATCATCCTCCTGTTCAGAGCTGGCAGAATAGCCAACCGGTGTGAGAACAATTTTCCAGCCTTCCTCTGTATGGGACTCGCCATCATGCTGGTTACCCAGGCACTCTTCAACATGGCTGTAGCAGTAGGTCTGGCTCCTGTTACAGGACAGCCACTACCACTCATCAGTAGAGGTGGTACATCTACCATCATCAACTGTCTGTACCTGGGCATCATCCTGAGTATCAGCAGAACAGCCAAGAAGAAAGAAATACCTCAAAATGAGCTTAACGACAGCAAAATGGTGGCTGCCTGACAAGAGTTTTATAAATTAAGGTGAAAAAATGGCAGAAAATGCCGTTAAATCGATATTTTTTTTATACCTTTGCGTTATAAACATGAACGGATATGAATAATGAATTAAGAATTATCATAAGCGGAGGCGGCACAGGTGGTCACATCTTCCCTGCCGTATCCATTGCAAATGCCATCAAGGCAAAGCGCCCTGATGCTAAGATTTTGTTTGTAGGTGCACTCGGCAGAATGGAAATGCAGCGTGTACCTGCTGCGGGTTATGAAATCAAGGGCTTGCCTATCTGCGGTTTCGACAGAAAGCATCTGCTCAAGAACATCGCCGTACTCTTCAAGATATGGAAGAGCCAGCACATGGCAAAGAGCATCATCAAAAACTTCAAGCCTATGGCGGCTGTGGGCGTAGGTGGCTATGCTAGCGGTCCGACTCTCAATGTTTGTGCCAGCAAAGGAATACCTTGCCTCATTCAGGAGCAGAATTCATACGCTGGTGTAACCAATAAACTCTTAGCCAAGAAGGCTGAAAAAATCTGTGTGGCTTACGAAGGAATGGAGCGTTTCTTCCCTGCAGACAAGATTATCATGACCGGTAATCCTGTTCGCCAGAATGTATTGGAAACTACCATCACCCAGAAAGAAGCACGCAAGCTATTCGGTCTCGACCCAGAAAAGAAGACCATCTTGCTCGTAGGTGGCAGCCTTGGCGCAAGAACCATCAATGAGAGTGTGCTCCAGCACCTCGACCTGGTGAAAGAAAGCGGCGTACAGTTTATCTGGCAGACCGGTAAATACTATAATGCTGCCATCATGGAACAGCTGAAAGGTCAGGAGTTGCCAATGCTCAAGGTTACTGATTTCATCAGCGACATGGGTGCAGCTTACAAGGCAGCCGACCTGGTTATCAGCCGCGCAGGTGCCAGCAGCATCAGCGAGTTCTGCCTCATCGGCAAACCGGTTATCCTGGTTCCAAGTCCTAATGTGGCAGAAGACCACCAGACCAAGAACGCCATGGCATTAGTCAACAAAGATGCTGCCATCTACGTAAAGGATGCCGATGCACCAGAGGTATTGCTCAAGAAAGCAGTTGACACGGTAAAAGACGAGGCAAAGCTTGCTTCGCTCTGTGAGAATATCAAGAAATTAGGATTAAAGAACTCTGCCGACATCATCGCCGACGAAGTAATCAAATTAGCAACAAAGTAATGGAAATTAAAGATATTAAAGCAGTTTATTTTGTAGGAGCCGGCGGCATCGGAATGAGCGCCATCGCTAGATACTTCCTCAGCAAGAAGTTGGTTGTAGCCGGATATGACAAGACTCCATCCAATCTAACTCATGAGTTGGAGAAAGAGGGAATGCTTATCCACTATGAGGAGAATGTTGACCTCATACCAGAAGCCTGCAAGGACGCCAAGACAACATTGGTAGTCTACACACCGGCAATTCCTGCCGAACACAAGGAACTGGTTTTCTTCCGTGAGAACGGTTTCACCATAGAGAAGCGCGCTCAGGTTCTGGGTACATTAACCCGTACACATAAGGGACTGTGCGTAGCGGGAACACATGGTAAGACATCAACATCTACCATGTGCGCTCACATCATGCATCAGAGCCATATTGACTGTAATGCCTTCCTGGGAGGAATCTCAAAGAACTATGGCACCAACTACATCCTCTCCGACAAGAGCGACTATGTTGTCATTGAGGCAGATGAGTTTGACCGCAGTTTCCACTGGTTGCGCCCATGGATGAGCGTCATCACAGCTACAGATCCTGACCATCTCGACATCTACGGCACCAAGGAGGCTTATCTGGAGAGTTTCCGTCACTATACAGAACTGATCCAACCGGGCGGTGCACTCATCATCCACAAAGGTCTGGAGATGAAACAGCACGTACAGGACGGCGTCAAGATATACGAATACAGCCAGGACGAGGGCGACTTCCACGCTGAGAATATCAAGATAGAGAATGGAGGAATCACTTTTGATTTCATCTCTCCTATCGAGAACGTAACGGGCGTAGAACTCGGACAGCCTGTACCTATCAACATCACCAACGGTGTGGCAGCAATGGCAATGGCGCAGTTGAATGGTTGTACAGCCGATGAGCTCCGCAACGGCATGAAGACCTACGGAGGAGTTGACCGCCGTTTCGACTTTAAGATCAAGAACGACAAACTGGTATTCCTATCTGATTATGCTCATCATCCAAAGGAGATTTATCTGAGTGCAAAGAGTATCAGAGAGTTGTACAAGGATCGTAAGATTACAGCCATCTTCCAGCCTCACTTGTATACTAGAACCCGCGACTTCTATAAAGATTTCGCCAACAGCTTGAGTCTTTTGGACGAGGTAATCCTCTGCGACATCTATCCAGCTCGCGAGCAGCCTATTCCGGGAGTAACCTCCAAGCTTATCTATGACAACCTGAAACCAGGTGTAGAAAAGAGCATGATTCACAAAGAAGACGTTCTTGACCTGGTAAAGAATCGAGACTTCGATGTTCTAGTTATCTTAGGAGCTGGCGATTTGGACAACTATGTTCCACAAATTACCAAAATACTTGAAGAGAAATAAATGCATATCAATTGGAAGAAAACCATCATCATCGCACTGGATTTAGTACTGGGTACTTATCTGGTATTCGCTTTCACCAGGTTTAACAAACCTGATGAAACGAAGTTGGTATGCACCAAGGTGAACATCAACATTCAAGATGAGATGACCAATGGCTTTCTGAATGCGAAGGAAATCAAGAAACGACTGGAAACAAGGAAACTCTATCCGCTGGGGGAACCGCTCAAAAAGGTGAACGCCCGCATGATAGAGGAAACCTTGAAGACCAGTCCTTTCGTCAAGACAGCAGAATGTTCAAAGACGCAGGATGGTCTTGTAGACATCTACCTCACCCAACGCATGCCAATCGTCAGAATCAAAAGCATCAGCAACGAAGATTATTATATTGATGACCACAATCAGATTATGCCCAACACGAACTACACATGCGATATCATTATCGCAACGGGGCACATCAACAAGTGGTATGCAAAAAAATACATCTCATTGCTAAGCAAAGCGCTGATGACGAACGAGCTCTGGAGAAACCAGATAGAACAGATCAATGTTCTGCCTGACAGAGGAATAGAACTGGTACCGCGAGTAGGCAACCACATTATATATATAGGTAACCTGCCAGAGACCAACCTCATCGACAAACGAGAGCAAGCCATCAACGATTTCGTCAACAAGAAGATGAATCGATTAGAGAAATTCTATAAGTATGGACTCTCACAAGCTGGCTGGAACAAGTATTCGTATATCAATATCGAATTCGACAACCAGATCATATGTAAAAAGCATCAAAATAGCTAATTAGAAAATAGAAACAGATTAAGATAACATATAAGAACTATGCCAAAGGAATTTATTGTAGCTATCGAACTTGGCTCATCTAAGATGACAGGTATAGCAGGTCAGAAGAATTTGGACGGCAGCATCACCGTACTTGCCACCGTAGAGGAAGATTCATCTTCTTGCATCAGAAAGGGTGTAATCTATAACATTGACAAAACCTGCCAATGCTTGACCAACATCATCAAGAAGTTGAAGAATATACTGAAACAGGATATCACCCAGGTCTATGTAGGCGTGGGCGGTCGCTCTATACGCAGTATCAAGAACGTCATTGTCAAGGATCTCCCAGGTAACACCATCATCTCACAAGAGATGATCAATGAACTGATGGATATCAACCGCAACATGACCTATCCGGACCAGGAAATTCTGGATGCTGCAACTCAGGAATACAAGATAGACAACCAATACCAGATAGACCCTGTAGGAATACAGTGTAACCATCTGGAAGGCATCTTCCTGAATATACTTTGGCGCAAGAACTTCTATAACAATATCAATACCTGTTTTGAAAATGCCAACATTCCTATTGCAGAAATGTACCTGGCTCCATTAGCTATGGCTGACAGCGTTTTGACAGACTCAGAAAAGCGTGCAGGCTGTATGCTTGTTGACTTGGGTGCCGATACGACAACCGTTTCTGTATATTATAAAGGTATACTTCGTCATCTCTCTGTCATCCCATTGGGCGGAGGCAACGTGACCAAAGACTTAACTTGTCTTCAGATTGAAGAGCCTGATGCTGAAAAGATGAAACTCAAGTATGCCAAGGCTTATACCGATATCAACAATATCGACCCGACCCTGAACTACCCTATCGACAAGGATAGAGTGGTTGAAAGCAAGAAGTTCATCGAAATCGTAGAAGCACGCGTAGAGGAAATCGTAGAAAACGCATGGTTCCAGATTCCTGTGGAATTCTCAGATAAGCTGTTGGGGGGTATCATCCTTACAGGTGGCGGCAGCAACATGCCTGAAATCGATAAGGTTTTCAAGACACATACCCATATCGACAAAGTACGCATTGCCAAGTTTGTTTCTCAAACAGTCAACTCCAAGGATCCTAAGATTACCAATCACGATGGTACAATGAACACCGTATTGGGACTCCTGGCAAAGGGAGACATGAACTGTGCAGGTGACGAAATTGGCACAGACCTCTTCAGCAATTCTGCAGAAAAGCCTGTAACAGCCGAGCAGCACAAGGCTCCAAGAAATCCTAATGAGACAGCCGGCAAGGGCGTGGTTCTTACTGCTGCAGAAAAAGCGGCTGCTGACGAGGCTGCCCGCAAGCAGAAAGAACTGGAAGAGGCTGAGGCAAGACTTCTGGCAGAAAAAGAAGCTGAAGAAGAAGAAAAGAGACGCAAAGAAAACAGTCTCATCCATAAAATGATGAGAGGTTTCAAGAAGTTTGTGAAAGATACCATTTCTGAGGAAGAATAAGATGCCCTGGATTAGGTTATCAGAAAATATATTTCACAACCAGTTAGATAATAAAAGCAGATTGATAAACCCTATAAAGATTATACGACTATGCTAGATAATGGAAACACTCCTCATATTCTTGACTTTGGGGAGCCAGAAAAAGAAAATAGCATCATCAAGGTGATTGGTGTTGGTGGTGGCGGTGGAAATGCCGTCAACCACATGTACCGCGAAGGTATACACGATGTAACATTCGTACTCTGCAACACAGACAACCAGGCACTTAACGACTCACCTGTGCCTGTACACCTGCAGCTAGGCAAGGAAGGTCTGGGTGCAGGAAACAAACCTGCCAAGGCACGCCAGGCTGCCGAAGAGACTCTTGAAGATATCAAGAACATGCTCAACGATGGAACAAAAATGGCATTCATCACAGCGGGTATGGGTGGCGGTACCGGTACAGGTGCAGCACCTGTCATCGCCAGAGTAAGTAAGGAGCTAGGTATTCTTACCGTTGGTATCGTAACCATCCCATTCCGTTTTGAAGGTCCTAAGAAGATTGACCAGGCATTGGATGGTGTAGAGGAAATGTCGAAGCATGTTGATGCCTTGCTGGTAATCAACAATGAGCGTCTTCGCCAGATTTATCCAGACCTTGCCGTTCTCGATGCCTTCGGCAAAGCAGACGACACCTTGAGTGTTGCTGCCAAGAGTATCGCAGAAATCATTACCGTACATGGACTCATCAACCTCGACTTCAATGATGTGAAGACCGTATTGAAAGATGGCGGTGTAGCTATCATGAGTACAGGTTATGGTGAGGGAGAAGGAAGAGTAAAGAAGGCGATAGAAGATGCCTTGAACTCACCCCTCCTTAACGATAATGACGTTTTCAACTCTAAGAAGATTCTGCTCAGTATCGCATTTGCAAGCGAGAAGAAGGATAATCCAGGCTTGACCATGGATGAGATGAATGATGTCAACGACTTTATGGAGAAATTCGGTGATGACTTCGAATTGAAATGGGGTCTTGCCATTGACCCAGAATTGGGAAGCCGCGTTAAGGTAACCGTTCTCGCAACAGGTTTCGGACTCGAGGATGTAGAGGGAATGAACCGCCACCTCAAGAAACATACTGAGGAAGAATCTCGCCGTCTCGCTGAAGAAGAGGAGAAACGTGCTGAAAGAGAAGACCGCCGAAAGCGCTATTATGGCAGCGATGGCAATACGACACAGTATAAGCGTCATCCACACATATTCCTGTTCCGCCAGGAAGATCTGGATAACGAGGATGTCATCCTACAGGTAGAGAACACGCCTACATATAAGCGTACCCGACAGACTCTGGAAGAAATCCGCAATATTGCTTCTGGCAATACAGAACCAAAAGAAGACAACAATGATGATGCTACAGTACAGGGCGTTATCAGTTTTGCCTAAACAGAGGACATAGCCAACGTCTGTTTCCCGTTTACATCAAGCAAGCGAGGAAACCTGAAAAGACTAAGCAAACAGTTCCTGAAGAACAGCAAAGCTCTTCATTTCCGAGAAACCTGGCAAATGAAGTTTATAATACTCCAGTATCACCTCTACACACCTGTTTCGTTCCATACGAGACATTGTGTAGAGGTGCATTGTTTTATAGTCTAAACGGAACAAAGACACAAGCCGCATAGAATCTTCCTTATTTAAATAATGTACGTGCGAAGGAACGTGAGCAACAAAGCATCCATCTACCAAATCAAAATAATCACCAGACATACCGCTCTCTATATTAGGCATAAAACCCAAATGAAAAGACAGCTGTATCATAAAGACAATATGGAAATTACCAATAGAACCTTTAGCACGGTCTAACCATTCGATACTGTCCTGTATGAAAAGATAGAGCGCATCATTAGCCTGCTCATGACGGGTAGCATATGAAAGCAGTTCTGCCAAGAACATGGAAATGCCAAGTTTGTATGGAGAAAAAGGGATATCAGAGAATGGAATCTGAATCGAAACATCCCTAAGGCGCTGCAGATTTGACTTGGGACGATAATCAAATTCTAAATTCAAGACCATGAGCGATTGGAAAAGCTGCCGTTTCATCTTCCCCTTAGATGACTTAGGCACACGTACCATAAAGGAGAGTCTCCCCAACTTTTCGGTGAAGAAATCCACGATAAGTTGAGAGTCCCCATACTTGATGGTTTGCAATACGATAGCACTAGTTTTTATCTCCATTTTGCCTAATATTAGTGAAAAACAGGGCAAAAATACAAAAAAATGCGCATTTAGCGAAAATTTTCCATGAAAAATTTGCTAGATTCAAATAAAAGTAGTAACTTTGCACCCGCAAATAAGCAATGGTCCCTTCGTCTATCGGTTAGGACGAGAGATTTTCATTCTCTAAAGAGCAGTTCGACTCTGCTAGGGACTACAAACATTTAAGAAATAAAAAAAATAACATAAAGAAGATGGCAAATCACAAATCATCAATCAAGAGAATCCGTCAGGACAAGAAGAAGGCTTTGCACAATAAGTATTATGCAAAGACTATGCGCAATGCTGTCCGCAAGTTGCGCAACATGTCTGACAAGGAAGAGGCTGCAAAGCTCTACCCTACTGTTCAGAAGCTTTTAGACAAGTTGGCTAAGATCAACGTTATCCACGACAACAAGGCTGCAAACTTGAAGTCTGGTCTTACAAAGCACATCGCTAAGTTGGCCTAACTTATAAGTCAAAGCAAAGAAATAAATAAGGCTGCAATCCTATGATAGGGGTCGCAGCCTTATTCTTTTCTATGAACCCGACTACCCATTTCCTGCATCATAAAATATTCCCATCACAACCGGATTTATACTACAACATACCCTATAAAAACGCGCAAAACGATTATAATACAGCTTTTTCAAGACACTTTTGCCGCTAAAGTTCACATTCTACGTTTTTTCTTCACTTTTTGGTGATTTTTCACAAACAAAAGTTCCTGTTTCTCAGCTTTTTTTAGTATCTTTGCACGGAAATAAGACAATACTAAAATGGCAGAAAATCAAAACAACGCAAATAATTACTCTGCGAGTAACATTCAGGTTCTGGAAGGCCTGGAAGCTGTTCGCAAACGTCCGGCGATGTATATTGGTGACATCTCCGAAAAGGGTCTTCATCACTTGGTAAACGAAACTGTAGACAACTCTATTGACGAAGCAATGGCGGGCTACTGTACCGACATCGAAGTTACCATCAACGAAGACAACTCTATCACCGTAGAAGATAATGGTCGTGGTATCCCTGTGGATATGCACGAGAAACTACATAAATCAGCCCTCGAAGTCGTTATGACCGTGCTTCACGCAGGTGGTAAGTTCGACAAGGGTTCTTACAAGGTATCTGGCGGTTTACATGGTGTGGGTGTAAGTTGTGTGAATGCACTTTCTACCCACATGTTGTCACAGGTGTTCCGTGGCGGCAAAATCTACCAGCAGGAATATGAGAAGGGTAAGCCTCTCTATCCGGTTAAGGTGGTAGGTGAAACCAACAAGCGCGGTACACGCCAGCAGTTCTGGCCAGATCCAACCATCTTTACCCACACTGTCTATAAGTGGGACATCATTGCCAACCGTATGCGCGAGTTGGCATTCCTCAATGCAGGTATCAAGATTACCTTGAGAGATTTGCGCCCTGACGAGGAAGGTAAGACCAAGGAGCAGGTTTTCCACGCTAAGGATGGTTTGAAGGAATTCGTCCGTTACGTAGACCGTCACCGCACTCATCTCTTCGATGATGTTATCTATCTGAAGACAGAAAAGCAGGGTATTCCTATCGAGATTGCTGTGATGTACAACACAGATTACTCTGAGAATATCCACTCATACGTCAATAACATCAATACCATTGAGGGTGGTACCCACCTGACTGGTTTCCGTATGGCGTTGACCCGCACATTGAAGGCTTACGCAGAAGCTGACCCAACCATCTCTAAGCAGATTGAGAAGGCAAAGGTAGAGATTGCACCAGAAGACTTCCGCGAGGGTCTTACTGCCGTTATCTCCATCAAGGTAGCTGAACCTCAGTTTGAGGGACAGACCAAGACCAAGCTCGGAAACAGCGAGGTACAGGGCGCCGTTCAGCAGGCTGTAAACGAGGCTTTGTCTGATTACCTGGAAGAACATCCAGACGAGGCTAAGCGCATCTGCGAAAAGGTTGTATTGGCTGCCACAGCACGTATCGCTGCCCGCAAGGCACGTGAGAGCGTTCAGCGCAAGAACTTCATGACAGGTGGTGGTCTTCCTGGTAAACTTGCCGATTGCTCAATGAAGGATCCTAAAGAATGCGAGATCTTCCTCGTCGAGGGTGATTCCGCCGGTGGTTCTGCCAAGCAGGGTCGCGACCGTTTCCGTCAGGCTATTCTCCCATTGCGTGGTAAGATTCTGAATGTAGAAAAGGTACAGTGGCACAAGGTATTCGAAGCAGAATCTGTTATGAATATCATCCAGAGTATCGGAGTCCGCTTCGGTGTAGATGGTGAGGACAGCAAGGAAGCCAACACAGATAAGTTGCGTTACGACAAGATTATTATCATGACCGATGCCGACGTCGATGGTTCTCACATCGACACATTGATTATGACACTCTTCTATCGTTTCATGCCAAAGGTTATCGAAGAAGGCCATCTGTATATCGCTACCCCACCACTCTACAAGTGTACTTATCGCAGCAAGGTAAGCGAATACTGCTATACAGAACAGCAGCGCCAGGCATTCATCGACAAGTATGGAGATGGATTAGAAGACAAGAACATCCACACCCAGCGATACAAAGGTTTGGGTGAGATGAATCCAGAGCAGCTTTGGGAAACCACTATGGACCCATCTACACGCTTACTCAAGCAGGTTACCATCGAGAATGCAGCCCAGGCTGATGAGATCTTCTCTATGTTGATGGGTGATGATGTGGAACCACGCCGCGAATTTATCGAGCAGAATGCCACATACGCAAACATCGACGCTTAAGACAATTCAACTAATTTACATAAGGGGCTGTGCCATTTGCCAATAAATGACACAGCCTCTGCTTATATAAAACCCAACAAACCAACTTATGAAACATTTACTTATCTCTTGTCTATTACTCTCTGCAGCAGGCACACTCCAGGCTGCCCCAAAGAGTAATATTCCACCGCTGAAGCTTTGGTACAATAAGCCAGCTACAGCCTTTGAAGAATCATTACCTATCGGTAACGGTAAGTTAGGTGCATTGATCTATGGTGGAGCCAACAATGACTCTATCTATCTCAACGACATCACCTTGTGGACAGGAAAGCCTGTCAATCGCGAGGAAGGAGGGGATGCCTACAAATGGATACCTAAGATTCGCGAGGCTCTGTTCAAAGAAGATTACAAGGCAGCCGACTCTTTACAACTGCATGTACAAGGACACAATTCAGAATATTATCAGCCACTTGCCATCATCAATATCAAAGATGCAAATAAAGGACAATTCAGCAACTACAAGCGTGAATTGAGTCTTGACAACGCTACGGCTGCATTGAGTTATACAAGAGGGGGAATACAATACCAGCGAGAATATTTCGCATCACATCCGGACAAGATGATTGCCATTCGCCTGACAGCTTCACAGAAGAAAGCCATCAACTGCGACATCTCTCTCACTTCTCTGATTTCTCATCAGGTAAAAGCTTCCAATAAGCAACTCACCATCACGGGCCATGCTATGGGAAAGCCTGAGAACAGTACTCACTTCTGCTCCATCCTCAGCATTAAAAACCAGGACGGAACCATTACTGCCTCAGATTCTATCCTCCATCTGCAGGGCGTAAGCGAAGCTGTTATCTATTTAGTGAATGAAACCAGCTACAACGGATTCGACAAGCATCCGGTAAAAGAAGGGGCTCCATATATTGAAAAGGTTAACGACAATGCCTGGCACTTGGTCAACTATACCTACCCAGAGTTAAAACAGCGTCATATAACCGATTATCAGAACATCTTCAACCGCGCCAAGTTTGCACTCAAGGGAGCGAAGTTCGACAACAAGCGAACCACCGACCAGCAACTCTTTGATTACACAGAGAAAGAAGAGCAAAACCCTTACCTGGAAATGCTCTACTTCCAATATGGAAGATATCTTCTGATCAGCTGTTCGAGAACTCCAGGCATTCCTGCCAATCTCCAGGGACTTTGGGCTCCGGCACGAAAATCTCCTTGGCGTGGAAACTACACCATCAACATCAACCTGGAAGAAAACTATTGGCCAGCAGAGGTAACCAACATGTCTGAGCTTGTAATGCCTGTAGACGGACTGGTGAAAGCCATGTCTGTAACAGGAAAATATACAGCAAAGCACTATTATGGAATTGAAAATGGCTGGTGCGGCGGACACAACACTGACGCATGGGCAATGACCAATCCTGTTGGAACCAAGAAAGAGAGTCCTAAGTGGAGCAACTGGAACATGGGAGGTGCCTGGCTTGTACAAACCTTATGGGATCACTACGATTACACCCGCGATAAGGAATATCTACGCCAGACAGCCTATCCATTGATGAAAGGTGCAGCAGACTTCATGCTTGACTGGATAATAGAGAACCCGAAGAAACCGGGCGAACTGATTACTGCCCCTTGCACTTCACCTGAGGCAGAATATATCACCGACAAGGGCTATCAAGGCTGCAGTTTCTATGGAGGTACTGCCGATCTTGCCATCTTGAGAGAATTGTTTAAAAACACACTCAAAGGTGCTCAGATTCTCGGTATAGATCAAGCTTATCAGACAAAATTACAAGATGCAATCAATCGTCTGCACCCTTATCAGATAGGAAAGCGCGGTAATCTGCAGGAATGGTATTACGATTGGGATGACCAGGATTGGCATCATCGCCACCAGTCACACCTTCTCGGTTTACACCCATTCTATCAAATTTCATTAGATAAGACTCCAGATTTAGCAGCAGCTGCTGCCAAGACTCTTGAGATAAAAGGAGACTTCTCTACCGGTTGGAGCACAGGATGGCGTATCAGTTTATGGGCTCGCCTGCACAGAGCAGACAAGTCATATTCTATGATCAGGAAATTGCTTAACTATGTACATCCGGGCAATTACAACAATCCGAAGAATCGCCCTTCAGGAGGAACTTATCCAAATCTCTTCGATGCTCACCCACCATTCCAGATTGACGGAAACTTCTGCGGTACATCGGGCTTCTGTGAAATGCTGATGCAATGCAATGGCGAGACCATGGAACTTCTTCCTGCGCTTCCTAAAGAATGGGTAGCAGGCGAAATTAAGGGCATCAAAGCACGAGGAAACTATGAGATTCATCTCGTATGGAACAAAGGAAAGGTCAGCAAAGCTTCCATCACCAGCAAGAATGCCGGCAACCTGACCGTCAAGTATAATGGTAAGCAGAAAGCATTAAGTTTCAAAGCTGGCGAAACAAAACTCATAAAATAGACAAATCATCATCTATGAGATATTTTACAATTCTCATCTTTACAACTCTCTGGGTACTGAATTCCTATGCACAGGAATTCGGTACCCATTGGGTATCATACCCATTCCCCAACGATTCTTCAGAGATATTATACAGGAAGATATATCATCTTGATCAAAAGCCTTTAAAGGCTGAGATAAGCATGGCAAGTGGAGGAAATACCCGCCTATACATCAACGAAAGAAATGCTACGCCAAGCATTTTCAACGAAGGAGCCAAAGACAGCATCCTTCTGATGCAATCTATAGATATCTCCAGATATCTGAAAAAGGGCGAAAATATTATTGCGGTCTGGTATGCACCAGGAAGAACAAGAAGCAAGAGCAAACAACTGTCATTGGAATTCCATGGCTGGTATACAGACTCTGTTTCTTTTTATCATAAAGCAGACGAAACATGGTGGTGCAAACCCCTGAAGGGCGGCAGTTACAACGAAAAAGAACACTTTGACAATAGAATATACACTACTGAGTGGAAATCGGCTGAATACCAATCTTCAGGATGGGTTCATCCGACAGGCGCCTTCAAAGATACGGTAAACTATATCTTTGTTGACCAGCTGCCATACCTCACCCAGAACAAACTTCAAATGGTATTAGAACCATACCAGGAGGAATTCGACCATCAAGGATGCCGTATAGACTTCGGACGTCCGTTCCGCGGAACCATCCGGCTCACGATACGCAATGCCAGCAAAGGAACAAAACTTCATATTAACGGAAACCAATATGTATGCAGTGGAGAAATGGACGAGCAAGCCTATTACCGTTTCCATGCTGAGCAACAAAAAGATTTCATGATAACTTGGGATAAAGGCTTCAGAAGAAGTAATATCACAAATATAGAAGGATTAGAGATTTCGGAATAAGCTCAACAGCGTTTCGAAATCTCTTTTTTTATAAAAAACAAAAAGACTTCGGAACTTTTACCTTCCAAAGTCTCTAACAGAACTTAATCTTCCAATTCGGCAAGCACTTGCTCTGCCACTTCACAAAGCTCATCATACCATTCCTTGCCGAATTTCTCAATCAACGGACCCTCCAGGAACTTATAAACCGGAAGATTCAACTCCTCACCCTTCTTGATGGCATCCTTGCAGATGCGCCACTTGTTATAGTTGATGCCATACACCTCGTTGCCGAAATCCTTGGCACGGATTGGATACAAAGCACAGGAGATAGGCTTCTTGAACTTCGACTTGCCTTCGCGATAAGCACGTTCCAAGGCACAGAGACAGCAGTTAGGAATCGTATGTCCATCGCCCAGGTCTTTCAAATCCTGATAGCAGGTAAACACACAATCCTTACCATTCACGATGCTCGTTACCAAATCGCCTTCAATATCGGTATAAGCCACGCCCTGCTTATCAATGATAGCCTGAGCAGAAGCCGAGAGATCATCCCAAACCACATCGAGCGCATCCTCTATCTCCATGATTTCATCCAGGGTTACAGGAGCTCCCGCATCGCCTTCGATGCAGCACTCACCCTTGCAGGCATCAAGGTCGCAACAGAATTTTTCGGTGATAATATCAGGTGAAACCAATACGTTGCCCACCTGCAGAATACGCAGTTCGTCTTTCTTCATAATGTTTTTTGAGATGAATAAATGTCTTAGATATATATTAAAAATGATAGCTACCCATGAGTGGATAGCTATATATTAATAGGTGTGCCTACCATTGGATAGGCGCAATCCCGTTCTGCTGCAGATATGCATTGCAGCGGGAGAAATGATGATTGCCAAACCATCCGCCTCTGTTGGCAGATAATGGCGATGGATGCACGCTCTGCAATATCAAGTGCTTGCTCGTATCGATGAGGTTAGCCTTGCTGCGGGCATAACCGCCCCAAAGGATAAACACCAAATGCTCCTTATCCTTGCTGAGTGCCTTGATAGCAGCATCGGTAAACTCCTCCCAGCCTTTGCGCTGATGGCTCGCTGCCTGATGGGCACGAACGGTCAACGTGGCATTGAGCAACAATACTCCCTGCTTTGCCCAACGGGTCAAATCACCCGTGGCTGGCATCGGAGTACCGAGATCCATCTGAATCTCCTTGAATATATTAATCAATGATGGTGGAAAAGTGATTCCTTCAGGCACGGAGAAACTCAATCCCATCGCCTGCCCCGGCTCATGGTAAGGATCCTGTCCGATAATCACTACCTTTACATCATTAAAAGGACAGAGATTGAAGGCATTGAAAATCAAGCGGCCAGGAGGATAACAGGGCGTACGCAGGTATTCCTCTTTCACGAAATTTGTGAGGTTAACAAAATACTGCTTGTCGAACTCTTCTCCTATATGCTGTCTCCAACTTTCTTCTATCTTTACGTTCATACTTAATATAAATTCAAAAGTATCTTAAGATACTTACGCAAGTATCCTAAGATACTTAGCCAAGTATCTTAGGATACTTTTTTGAAGTATATAAAATCGTTTTTACTTGTTGTCAGAAATCAAGTTCTCACCAGTCATATCTGCAGGCTTCTCCAAGCCCATGATATGGAGGATAGAAGGAGCGACGTCTGCCAAACGACCATCCTTAACGGTAGCTGAGTTGTTGTCAGTTACGTAGATGAATGGAACTGGGTTCAAAGAGTGAGCGGTGTTTGGTGTACCGTCCTCATTGATTGCGTGGTCAGCATTACCGTGGTCAGCGATGATGATAGCCTCATAATCGTTAGCCTTGGCAGCCTCGATAACGTCCTTTACGCAGTTGTCAACAGCGTGAACAGCCTTAGCGATAGCGTTGTAGATACCTGTGTGACCTACCATATCACCATTAGCGAAGTTAACTACGATGAAGTCGTACTCCTGTGTGTTGATAGCACCAACCAGCTTATCCTTTACCTCGTAAGCGCTCATCTCTGGCTTCAGGTCGTATGTAGCCACCTTTGGAGAAGGAACCAGGATACGGTCCTCGCCCTCGTATGGAGTCTCACGACCACCATTGAAGAAGAATGTTACGTGAGCATACTTCTCGGTCTCTGCAGTGTGGAGCTGCTTCTTGCCCTGTGCGCTCAAGTACTCACCGAGGGTATTCATTACGTTCTCCTTAGGGAAGAGGATGTGAACGCCCTGGAAACTTGCATCGTATGGAGTCATGCAGTAGTACTGCAAGTCCTTGATGGTGTGCATGCCTTCCTCTGGCATATCCTGCTGAGTCAATACCTGGGTCAACTCCTTAGCACGGTCGTTACGGTAGTTGATGAAGATAACAACATCACCCTCCTGGATAGTACCGTCAACCTTAGAGTTATTGATTGGCTTGATGAACTCGTCAGTTACGTCCTCATCATAGCTCTCCTGCATTGCCTTCACCATATCGTCAGCCTGCTTACCCTTACCCTCAACGAGCAAGTCGTATGCTTCCTTCACACGGTTCCAACGCTTGTCACGGTCCATAGCATAGAAACGGCCTACGATGCTTGCGATATGTGCACCGTTCTTGTCGCAGCAAGCCTGCACCTCCTCGATGAAGCCCTTACCGCTCTTAGGGTCTGTATCACGACCATCCATGAAACAGTGAACGTATGTCTCCTTCAAACCATATTCCTTACCAATCTCAATCAACTTGAAGAGGTGATCCAAAGAAGAGTGAACACCACCAGTAGAAGTCAAGCCCATCAAGTGGAGCTTCTTACCTGTCTTCTGAGCATAGCTGTAAGCGTTGATGATCTCCTGATTCTTCAGGATGTCACCACTCTCGCAAGCCTTGTTGATCTTAACGAGGTCCTGATATACCACACGACCAGCACCAATGTTGAGGTGACCTACCTCTGAGTTACCCATCTGACCTTTAGGAAGACCTACGTCCTCGCCACAAGTCTGGAGAGTAGAATGTGCTGAAACTGCTGTCAAATAATCGAGATAAGGAGTTGGAGTCTTGAAGATAACATCACCCTTATCATGCTTACCGATTCCCCATCCGTCGAGAATCATTAAAAGAGCTTTTTTTGCCATAATTACATAAAATGATTTAAATTCGAATTTCGACTGCAAAGTTACAACAAAATAGGTGAAGGACAAAATAAATTAAGATAAAAAAACTTCCACCTTTCTAAAAAGATGAGAGTTGATTACAAGATCAACAGGTTCGCAGGATATATCCCTTCTTGATGACGGCTTCGATGCTTACCTTTTCATCCAGGTTCAATGCACGTCGAAGATAGGTAATCTGCACGTTCAGGGCAAGGGAATTGGAGTAAGAGTCATCCCCCCAGACTTCATTCAGTATGAAATCCCGCTCTACAAGCTGGTTCTGGTTCTCGGCAAGAAGCTTCAGAATTTCTGCTTGACGAGATGTGATGACTACTCTGGAATTACCACATTGCAGTTCATTCTGCGCATAATAGAAGTCGATGGAACCGATTGAAACAGCGGCTTCTTCACCTTTATCGTCTTCTTTCGGTTGCTTCAACTCATAAATCATATTCTTCAGGAACTCATGACGAATGCCATCAATGCGTTTCTGGAAGACTATGGTCTTCACCAGATAATACAGACATCCTATCAAGATGAAAAAGAGAAAGATGCTTCCTATCAGTTGCCACATCATGGCTTTGAGCGTTCGAGTAATAGGAATGGAAACCTGAAAGGAAATACCTTGGCGAAACATTGGATTCGTCTGATACTTCACCGTCACCAGACGTGACCATCTGCCTTCGACATCATATCTTGCATTCAGGAAGACGGTCTTGTAATCCTGATGTCGAAAAGAGGATATTTTCCCATATCCCTTATCATCCAGTAATCTTTGATAGGCAGCCAAAGAAGGATGCTTACCTATATAAGCCAGATATCTGCTGATGATGAGATAAGCATCATCGCCTGTAAGATCAGGATCATTCATACGGACAAGAAAACGGTGATTGTTCCAGAAAGAAAGCGTAGTACGACTACATCCCTTCTTCATATCATATTGAGATTCTACCTTGAGCATAACCGTATCTCTTCTACCTTTTGTAGATGAATTCTCCTGCAACTTTTTTCTATTCTTCAAATCTTGCGCCAACACCTCATCACAATCCTTCTTGAATTGCTCTACCTGCTGGTTTAAGCTATATTGGCATTGCAGATGGAGCCAATAAGCCTGCGTGCAGAACAACAATACGATTGCTACCCCACATACCATCCATACTATTTTCAGTTTGCTGTTACTGTTCATACATTCCTGATCTTTTGAATTTGACGGCAAAGTTACTGAAAAATCCGTAAACAAAGGCATGAGTAATAAAATAATAATAGGCGAAAAGATGCAAAAGTAATAACTCAGTAACAGAAATCATCGAGTTCATCGGACAATCACAGTACCTTTGCATCGTCAAAATGAATAAAGCAGATAAAACAAAGAATAAATAGACGAAGATTATGAAAAAGGTATTATTGATGACATGGCTTGCATTATATGCTTGCATGCTCCAAGCTCAAACAGTAAACCTGTTCGATGAATCAAGCATCGGCATGGGAGATTCCATTGACCAGGTAAAGTATCAGGTAGTATATGATGCCCTGTATATTTACGAAAAGAAATATACCAAGACCGACACCATCATTGGCCGTATCGAAGAGAAAATGCTCTTGCAGATTGGCAACAAGTATTCCGCATTCTACAGTTATCCGATATTTCAAAGAGACTCTACCATCTCTGCGAATATGGCAAAAGGAATACCTGTTAATTTCTCCGGTAATGGCGGACAGATTAATTGGAAAGTATATAAGAACTATCCTGAACAGGGCAAGACAGCCTATCTCGATTTCTTTGCAGCCGACAGATATGTGTGCATTGAACCGATGGAACCGATAGACTGGCAGCTCACTGACAGCATCGATTCCATCTGCGGTTACGAGTGCCACCAGGCAATTGCCAAGTTTAAAGGTAGAACCTGGATAGCATGGTACACGGAAGACATCCCTATTGACAATGGTCCCTGGAAACTGGGCGGACTGCCGGGATTGATACTCAAGGCTCACGACTCCGAGAACGATTATGGATTTACAGCTGTAGGACTCACTACAGGCAAAGGCTCCACACCTATCTACTATAAAGGTAAGACATTCGAGCCTATCGACCGCAAATCACTGACCTCCATTTACAAGAAATACTATGCCGACCCAATCGGCTATCTGCTTCAAGATGCCAAGTATGCTGCAATCGTAAAGATCAAGGATGAGAAAGGAAATATCCTGAAGCATTCCAAGCGTGCTGAGCCATACAATCCGATTGAAAGATAATTAGCAGTTTACTTTTTAGCAAGACAAGCATCTTAAAAAGATTAGCAAGATAAGTATCTAAGGTATAAAAGAAAAAAGAAGATGAAGAAAATAATCGTTCTTTTCACTATTCTGCTCGTGGCGTGCCATGCGTTTGCCCAAGAGAAGATTAGCGGTTATGTGGAAGATTCACTTACACACAACCGCCTGGCCAACGTATCGGTTACTCTGCTGCGCAATGGAAAGCCCTTGAAGTTTACACGCAGCAAGGAAGACGGAACTTTCCAGATTCCCATAGCACAAAAGCAAGCCAGTGATATGCTGCAAGCTACCTATATGGGCTATAAAAAGCAAAAAACGGCGGTTTCATCGGAAAAAGAGACCGTAATCAGCATGGCTTCCACCGCTTTTGTATTGAAAGAAGTACAAGTGAAAGGCTCACGCATTACGGGACGGGATACCATTTCTTTCGATCTCACCCGCTTTGCCAATGAACGGGACAACAGTCTGAAGGATGTATTGAAAAAGCTGCCGGGCGTGGATATAGAGAAGAATGGCCGTATCAATTACAATGGTAAACCTATCAATAGATTCACCGTGGAAGGACTTGACCTGACTGGTGGCAAATACAACCAGCTAGAGGAGAACATCAAGGCGAAAGACGTAAAAAAGGCCGAAGTCATCGAGCACGGCCAACCAATCAAGGCGCTCCAGAACAAGACTTTTACCGATAATATCGCAATGAATATCGCCCTGAAGGATAGTGCCAGAGATAAACTGTTGCCTACCATCAAGCCCTATCTGCTGGTTGGGAGTCCTACCCACGTAGGTGGTGAACTCAATCTGATGCAGATAGGCAAGAAAAAACAGCTGATGTATAATGCGGCATACGATAGAACCGGCAAGAATCTTGGCTACTCTCTGGAAACCCTTGCTTCCTACAGCGACAGATTGAAAGCAGCCGCATTGCCTTCCTGGCATAGTGCACCCAGTCTGGAAGCGCCAATAGACGATGAAAGATTACGATTCAACACCACCCAGAAGTATTCCATCAACCAAATCAGTAAGAACAAGCAGGATGCAGAAAGCCGTATTGAGGCGAACTATCTGCGCCAGGTTGTCCGCCAGCAACGGGAGAACACCTCTGTTTACAACCTTGGCGGCGAAGCCCCGATTACAACCACGGAGCAGAACCACAAGACAATGATTAGCGATGTCTTCAGACTGGAATGGGAGAACAAGGTAAACCAAACCAATCATTATGGCAATGAGAACATCAGCCTCAACGTAAGCCAGAACGATGGCTTGTCGAATATCAACGATACGCTTACCCAGCGCATCCGTATTCCAAAGATAGACATCGCAGGCAGCCTCTACCGCCTCTTCGTCTTCAAGAAGAGCCAGTTCTCCTGGCGCTCCACAGCCGATTATCACCATGGAGTATCCGATCTCTATGTGAATGACGACCGCAACCGCCTGCGCAGCAACCTGTGGCATACAACTCACGCCCTGTCATGGCAGAAGAACCGGTTCCACTGGATGCAGCGTTATCTGGTAAGCATAGATGCTAACAACATCCATATCAAAAATGAAGCAAATAGAGGTATCAGTCAGAGTAGTCTCAACCTGACAGGTAAGGTCTCTCCATACTGGCAATACAAGACGGAGACCTTCAGAATATCGTTTTCTCCTGATCTTATCTGGGAGCGCTTTACCTATCCAAAGAAGACATTATGGGCGGTTTCACCGTTCTTATATCTCAATAAGAAGTTGAATTTCCGCCAGGAAATGACAACCTATTTCGGATATACTACCAGTACGGGCGATGCGAAGAACTATGCCTTGAGCCAATATCGCCGCAGTTATCGTTCCTGGTATGTTTCGGGCGACATCATCCCTGTCACCCGTTCGCTGTACGGAAATCTCTCCTACGAATACAAGCGTCCTATCAAGGAGATTTTCTTCTCAGCTTCAATCAACGCCAACCGTTTCTGGATGAATACAGCTTCCGACCTGCGCATCGTGAACGGCAACTACTATACCTCTTTATATAAGCAGGACAGCAAGAGCGATAACATCGGAGGTTCTCTCTACATCTCCAAGGGATTCTACGATCTGCATCTGAAGCCCCGACTCACAGCCACCTACAACTACAGCCAGGGTGAACAATACTCATCGGGGAAAGCTATCGGCTATACTGCCAATACCTATTCCTTGAAGCCAAGCATTGACTACTCGCCATCCTGGTGTGCCCTGAGTTATGAGGGAGAATTCACGAAATATGACTCAAAGAGTCCAAATCAAGCGATTTCATCGCTATTCAACTGGAAGCAGACCTTCTCAGCCACCGCCACCATCAGTCATATCGACCTCACCTTCTCACTGGTACATTACCATAACGAATTGCAAGGAGGCAGCAAGGTGAATACACTCCTTGGCGATGCATCGGCAGTATGGAGAATGAAAAAGCTCCGCCTTTCTGCAGAGCTTCGAAACCTTTTCAATAAGAAGAACTATATGGAAACCATCTATAGCGGCATCAGTACTTTGACCGACAGCTATCATCTTCGCCCTCGCGAACTGATGATTTCCGCCCAGTATTCCTTCTAAACAAGAACTCCCATCTCAGAAAAGAGACGGGAGTTCTTTGCCTTTGAGGATAAGAGAACAAGTTAAGAGGGATTTTAACTTTTTTAGTTCATTTTTATTTGGAACATAATATTATTTTTTGTATCTTTGCAACTGATAATATCTTATTATTATCCCAATGATTATGCAAGAAACGAATAATATATTAGCAATATTGGATAACTACCTCCACGACAATCCTGATGAGATTGCAAAGGAGATGGCAAACGACTTTAGAAAACGAAGAATAGAGAAGAATCTGACACGTGAGCAAGTGGCAGACAAATCAGGCGTTGCCGTCAGCAACATCACCAGATTCGAGCAAAAGGGACTCATCTCTCTCAAGAATCTGATAGGTATTGCCATAGCTTTGGAATACACCTCAGAAATCAAGAACATCTTCTCGCAACCCAAGTACTCCACCATGGAGGAGTTGCAACAGATAAAAAGAAACGCTAACAAGAAAAAGGCATACAGACTATGAAACATATAGAATCTTTAGCCGTGAAATATCACCAGGAGAAAGTCGGCACACTGTCATTGAGTGCCGATGGAAAGGTATGCACCTTCGAGTATGACAACCAGTGGTTGGTATCTGGCTTTAGTATATCTCCGCTGGAATTGCCACTGAAGCCTGGTCTTTTCATTGCCAAAGCCACCCCTTTCAACGGGAACTTTGGCATCTTCGAAGACAGCCTTCCCGATGGATATGGCAGATACCTATTGCATAAAGCCTTGCTAAAAGAGGGCATCAACGACTTTGAACTATCTGCTCTCGACCGACTGAGCATCGTAGGCAATGGAGGTATGGGCGCATTGACCTACGAACCTATAACTTCAATCCAGACAGGACACGAGATAGAGGACTTTGACCTTTTACAAGCCAAAGCCTTGGAGGTATTGAAGGAGCAACAGGATAATGACGCTGGATTGCTATTATATAATAGTGGTAATAGTGGCGGTTGTCGCCCGAAAGCCATTTTCACAAATGAGGATGGTCATTGGTTGGTCAAGTTTCGCCATACCTACGACCCACAAGATATGGGAAAACAAGAATACCATTACAATGAGATAGCCAAGCAATGTGGTATCCAAGTCCCCGACTTCAAACTGGTAAACAACAAGTATTTTGCCTGCCGTCGCTTCGACATTTCTCCAACAGGCGAACGCGTTCACGTAGCCACAGCTGGAGCCTTGCTCAACGTTTCCCTTTCCAACCCCATTCTCGATTACCTCAACCTTTTGGCACTTACCGGTTATCTTACCCAGAGCCAAGAGGATGTGGAAGAGATGTTCCGTCGCATGGTTTTTAATTACATAATGGACAACAAGGACGACCACTGCAAGAACTTCTCTTTCTTGGTTCAGAAGGAGAGCGATGGCAAATGGCACTGGCATTTAGCCCCTGCCTACGACCTCACCCATTGCACCGAGGGATATAATGGTGAACACGCAACATCTGTAAATGGGACTGGCCATCCGACTATAGAGGATATGATTGCCGTTGGCGTAAAAAATAAAATGAAGGAAAACAGATGCCGCGAAATCTACGAAGAGATAAGCGAACAATGCTAGAATAAAAGCGTACTATCTGCGTGCGCTGTGTGGCCTATTCCTGTAGCAGAATTACGAGAATATGCTATTTGGGGAGGAGTGCCTCGTTATTGGGAATTGCGTAGGGATTATCCTGATAAGGAAACGGCAATTCGTAAGGTATTGCTTGATCCGCAGGAACCTTTGATAGAAGAACCTCAACGCCTACTTCGTGATGATATGAGGGATACGGTGCAGGCATCTACTTTGTTGACAATTATAGGCAATGGTGCCAACAAATTGTCTGAAATTGCAACTAGGGCAGGTAAAGACAGTAGCACGATTTCTGAACCTTTAAGAAGTTGCGAGATCTCAGCTATGTTAGTCGAGAAGTTCCTTTTGGTGAGAGTCCTAAGAAAAGTAAGAAGGGGATTTATCATATCAATGATTCTCTTTTACGTTTTCACTATCAGTTTATTGTGCCTTATCGTTCTATTTTGGAATTGGGAAGAATGGATATGGTGATGCAAGTGGTTCTAGCTCAACTTCCACAATTTATAGGTCAATGCTGGGAATTACTTCGACCTGTATGGTTGAAATTACGCAATAGAAAGGGCAGAAGCTCCTGGGAACTTTTGGGCTTTCAGCCCGTTGCAATCATACAGTTCTAACTATATCAGTATTCGGTAGTATTACATGTGTATATTTCTCTAATTTAATGTCATATTTGCCACGCTCGTTTTAACTCTTTGATTATGAGTGAATAACGGGTGGCAATAAGGGGCGTTTTATTGTCACTTTATTGCCACCTGTTACCACTTTTGGCATAAAATCAGCAAAATATAGGTGTTTTAGAGGGATTTTTGGGTGAAAACTAAGACGATATTGAGCAAAAATACTGTTTTTTCGGTTCAATATTAGGCTTTTCCAATCGTTTTTTGCAATTTTACTGGCGATAAAAGGAAGAAAAATACATACTGACGCAGTAAAAGATACATCCCGATGCAGTAAAAAATGCGTCCCGATGTAGCATTTGCTATGTCCCGACGCAGCAAAAGTTACGTCCGGATGTAGTAAAAGATACGTCGTGACGTAATTTCAGAAGCAACCTGGTTGCCATCCGGAAAGGCTTTTTCTAACTTCAAGTGAACCTCTTGTTAGCTACAAGTGAGCCTCACTTGAACTTTATGTAGACTATTCGCCGTCACGCAAGAAGCGCCCAAAAATCGCCCGTACTTTGGGCACTCTATGCCCTCAGTACGGGCAATGAGTACCCACTACTTGTTCTCTTGATGCCCGTCACTTGGTCCCTAAGTGCCCACTTGATGGTCACAGATAGACCGCTTAATGGTCTCTGACAGAATATCTTATGTACTTTTATTCCTAATCATAATCAGACTTGTCAATCTTTCCTCTCCTATTCTTTGTTTGTATTGCCATTTATTACATACTGGAAGTGTAGAGGCTAAAGCTTTTATAAAACAGGAGTTGTAAACACTTCTTTTTTGGCCTTTTAATTCAACTCAAAGCCTTATTTTATGATACTTCTTGGTAAGCGGCTCCGCGTTTATACCATTGCAGTCTTCTCATTTGTTCGTACCTTTGCACCATAGTTTTAAAAGCACATGAATTATGACAGCAAACGAACGTTATGAGAAGGCTTGGGATTCCT
>NZ_CDRSSE010000034.1:0-37032 GCF_977051555.1 Segatella sp. | reverse complement strand
GCTGACTTCTTTCAGATTCCGCGTCACCACGGACACCCTTGTCTCTCTGGCTAGACGATTCCCACTACTAGGGCTCGTTAGGGACTTGCACCCATTAGACAACACACATGCTAGTCAAACAAAAAAAAGGGTGCGCCATAGACTTATGACACACCCTCATACTTTTCTATACTTACATTTTAAAAGCGTGATATTGGGTCAAAATAAAACTGTAATAACTGAAATTGTAATTTGTAATCGATTTTTTAGCGGTATCGAGATGCATACTTTCATTGCCCCTAAAACTATGACTATCTCATCACAAAGCTATGAGTTATGACCCGCAAAACGATGAGTTATTTTCTTTAACACAATATGGCAGAAATGTTAATGGAATTTCACATAACTCTGCAAGGTGATTTTTGGTGGTGTAGGAAAAATGTAGTACCTTTGCACCTGTAATCAAGAACATTATTAATCACTAAAAAAACTAGAAAATTATGAAGAAAGAAACTTGGAAACAGATTTTTCAGATTGTACTCACAATCTTGACGGCGCTCGGCACTACCCTCGGAGTAACATCATGCATGGGGGTATGATAGTTGATAGTTAATAGCGGCTTCGCCGTATAGCAAGACTGCTATAAACTATAAACTTTAAACTATAAACTATTTTTCAATCACTTTAAAACAAAAAGAACTATGGCAACAAAAGGAACATTGAAGTATCGTAAAGTAACTCGCACTCCTCAGAGCGGACCTAACAAGAACAAGCAGATGTATTACGCAACTGCTGTAACTGACCGTAAGATGAACTTCGAGGAGTTTGTAACTCACATCTCGGAGCACAACTCTCCTTACAGCCGAGGCACCGTACACGGCGTATTGATGGATACGCTCGACTGCCTGCAGGAGCTCATCCTCGATGGCAAGAGCGTACGACTCTCCGACCTGGGTCTCTTCTCCATCGGTATGACATCACGTGCCGAGGCTACCAAGGACAAGGTTTCGGCAGCGAGCGTGGAGGGCGTACACCTCATCGTGCGTAACACCAAGACTTGGAGCAACGCTGAGCTGCGCAAGAAATGCCGCATAGAGGAGTATGACACCTACGGCAACACTACCGACGAGGGCTCTGTGCCGGGCGACGGCAAGGACAACGACGGAGGCGGCGGCTCTACCCCTAGCGGCGGCGACAGCGGCACTACCGCTCCTGGCGGCAGCGATGGACTGGAGTAAGCTACGGCTAATAGAGTAGATGTGGGGAGTTACCCCCAAGCACCGACACAATCGAGTAGGAGGAAAACGAAGTAGTTTTTCTCCTACTTTCGTTTTCCGACCTCTCACACCACCGTACGTGCGGTTCCGCATACGGCGGTTCCTATTTTTGGTGCCACTCGATGTATGCCCCCATCAATGTAGCATAGCCTGCCATGCTCAACTTTTCGTTGGTTATAGCACGGCTTAGTATATAACTGCCAGCTATGCGCCAATAACCCAAACGACTATTGCCCCACAAGTAAGCTTGGTATTTGTCAATACCGCACTTTACCAAGTTGGCAACTCTCGTTTTCACCCTCTTCCACGACTTCCATATACACATACGTAGCCGTCGCCTTGAAGGCTCAGGTAGATGCCATGTTCCAGACGATGGCAGCCACAGGCAAACTGGTTCGTGTAACCGAGCTTGACCTTTCTCTCGGCACCGGCACTCCATCCAGCAACCAGTATAAGGCACAGAGCGATGCCTACCGCATGATTGTAGAGAGTTACAAGGCAAATGTGCCAGAGGCTCAGCAGAGCGGTATCACCATCTGGAGCTTGTCTGATAATGAGGCTGAACACGAATACTGGCTCAAGGGTCAGGTGCCTAACCTCTTCGACAAGGACTACAAGCGCAAGTGGGCTTACAAGGGCTTCTGCGATGGTATCGCCGGCGAAGACCTCGGTCTGAAGTATGGTGGCGAAGAATACAAAGCTTTCTATGAGAAGAACAATGTTTCTTCAACCGTAGACAAGTAATTAAATAGAGAAAAATCATTAAAATCTGTCGTAATCTCACTTTTTTACCGAGATTACGACAGATTTCTCGTTTAAAAGTTGTCGTAATCTCATATTTTTTGTAACTTTGCGACAGGTTTCACTAATATGAGATAGATATGAAGGAGAATATTATAGGCAGAGAACAAGAGATTGGAAAGCTTGAAAACTATATTTCAAGCCGCAAATCAGAATTTATAGCCATCTATGGCAGACGCCGTGTAGGCAAGACTTTTCTTGTAAAAGAACTGTTCGAAAACAGATTTACATTCCGCATTACAGGCAAAGACTATGTTACAACCAAGGAGCAACTTGCGAGTTTCAGCTTCGCACTCAACGACCAGCTAGGCATAGAAACTGATGCTTCTAATTGGCCGGAAGCATTCCGGCTTCTGCAGAAAGCATTGGAAAAAATGCCAGAAGGAACAAAAATCATTTTCTTCGATGAACTTCCCTGGTTCGACACGTATGCCTCCCACTTCATCAGTGCACTGGAACATTTCTGGAACGACTGGGCATCATACCGCAGCGACATCAAACTGATAGCCTGTGGAAGTGCTACCACCTGGATGCTCAACCAGGTTATCAATTCACGGGGAGGGCTCCATAATCGCATTACTCACAACATTCTGCTCTCTCCCTTCAAGTTGCATGAAGTAGAAGAGTATTTCAAAGCACAGGGTTTTTATTATGAGCGCCCGGAAATCATCGAGTGCTATATGGCAATGGGCGGTGTGGCTTATTACCTGTCACTTTTCGAAAACAACAAAAGTGTGGCACAGAATATCCAGCAGCTTTGCTTCACCCGTGGCGGCGAACTCACCGAAGAGTTTGACCGTCTGTTCAGTTCGCTCTTCAAGAAAGCCGACAACCATCTTGCCATAGTTACAGCTCTGAAAAGCAAGGGAAAAGGAATGACCCGCCAAGACCTGCTGGACGCCACGGGACTGGCTAACAACGGAAGGTTCAGCCAGATACTCAAAGAACTTGAGCAATGTGATTTCATCCGCAGTTACACTCCTTTCGGCAAGTCGAAGAAAGATATGATGTATCAGCTCATAGATCCTTTCTGCCTGTTTTATTTCAAATTCATGCATAACAAGGGTTCATTCCTCGACAACTATTGGGTCAAGATGCAAACCACTGCAGAGTATGAATCATGGTGCGGTCATGCCTTTGAAATCGTATGCCTCCACCACATCAATGAAATTATCAGAGCTTTGGGCATAGATGGCAGCATCAATACCCCTTGTTCATGGTCTTACCGACCTACCGCCAAAGTTATGGCAGACGAGGAGGCGGACGAAGACCTGAAACGTGGAACGCAGATTGACCTGCTGATAGACCGCTCTGATAAATCCATCTCTATCTGCGAGATGAAATATTGCAATGGGGAATATGAAATCAGCAAGGCATACGATGCCCATCTGGCACACCGTCTGAAGGTTTTCAAGAAAGTAACGAAGACCACCAAGACACTCATACCAACTTTTGTCACCCCTCATGGACTCTATAATAATATGTATGCAAGAAAGATCAACAGGCAGGTAACAGGAGACGACTTATTTTGAGAAAAGTGGGATTTCCAGTCAAAACTCCTTAGGGAAATGTGGGATTTTTCCCTAAAAGTCCTTTGGAAAATGTGATGATTTAACAGAAAAGTCCTTAGGAAAATGTGATAAATATACTTAAAAGTCCTTAGGAAAATGTGATTTTACTTGCGTAATTCATTGTTTATTAGTATCTTTGCCAAAACATAATTTTCAGCGTATGGAAAGACTACTTATATCCCAATTGTTAAAATGGAAAGACAGCCATGGCAGGAAGCCACTCATACTGGAAGGTGCAAGACAAGTTGGCAAGACTTGGCTACTGAAAGAATTTGGGCGCAAGTACTTCAAAGACGTATGTTACATCAACTTCGAACAGAGTGATGTACTCGAAGAGATATTTGCTGGCGACTTATCACCACAACGCATTATAGAACAGCTCTCTATATATAATGGTAAGATGATAATACCCGAGGAAACTCTTATTATCTTCGATGAAGTACAAGAAATGCCAAGAGCACTCACCTCTTTGAAGTATTTCTGCGAAGAGGCACCAGAGTATGCCATCTGCTGCGCAGGCTCATTGCTAGGCATAGCCCTGCACGAAGGCACATCCTTCCCTGTAGGAAAGACAGATTTCCTGCATCTATATCCCATGTCCTTTAAAGAGTTTCTGCTAGCAAACGGAGAGAACATGCTGGTAGACTATATCGATAAAGGAAACAGAAACCTGGGAGCATTCGAGGCTCGCCTTACAGATTATCTGAAAAAATACATAATAATAGGAGGTATGCCTGCTGTTGTAACTGAGTGGCTGGGCAGCAAAGACTACAACAAGGTGAACCGCATCCAGCAGGAACTGATAGCAGCCTACCAGAAAGACTTCTCCAAGCATGCGCCAAAGAATATGGTCGAGAAAATCCGTTATGTATGGAACAGCATCCCTTCGCAACTGGCGAAGGAAAACAAGAAGTTTGTCTATGGACTGGTGAGAGAGGGAGCCAGAGCACGGGAATATGAGGATGCCATCATGTGGCTTTCTGATGCAGGTGAAATCATCAGAACCAACAATGTCAGCAAGCCCGACATCCCAATTTCAGCCTATGCTGATCTCAAATCGTTTAAGGTATTCTTACTGGATGTAGGTCTGTTGAGGGCAATGAGCAAGATTTCGCCGAAAGTAATATTAGAAGGAAGCAGAATCTTCGAGGAGTTTAAGGGAGCGTTGACAGAACAGTATGTCTGTCAGGAACTTCAGAACTTTGCAGAAACTCTGGAAACCAATTATTATTGGTCTTCCTCAGCCACTGCAGAGGTCGACTTCCTTGTTTCTGACGGTTTGGATGTATACCCACTGGAAGCAAAGGCAGGAGTAACCATGAATGCCAAAAGTTTGAAACTGTATCGGGAAAAATATTCACCCAAATGGTCGGTTCGCACCAGTCTCTTGTCATACGAGAGAAACAACAGTTCGAAAGCCATCAACATCCCCCTCTATATGCTCTTTGTTCTAGACAAAGAATTAAAAGCAGAAAGTTAGTATATCAAAGAAAGCGGCAGTTTTTGACAAAACTGCCGCTTTCTCTTGTTTTTCATAAGCAAAAGCGCACAAAATTCGTATATTTATAATAAAATGTCGGGTAAAGTGCAACTTTTCTAGAAAAAAGTTTGGTGATTTTCTAAAAAATGCTTATTTTTGCACCCGATTAAAAATATTATTAAAATTTAGTGAAGTTTGAGATGCTTCTCTATATATAATAAGGTATGGCAACATACCCACCCCCACCAGTTCGGGATAAGAGTTGGAGACGAGAAATGAGTCCCCACGCTCAATAAAAGGTGGGAGAATATGTAGTGAGAAAGAAATATAAAACATTATATATTTATTAATTAATTAAACGAGAGAGATTTATGGAAAAAAGACTCATGACGTTTATTGCCTGCCTCTTCCTTAGTTTAGGAATGGCGTTGGCGCAAACTCAAGTTTCCGGTAAAGTAACCTCTGCAGAGGATGGTGAGCCAATCATTGGTGCATCAATCAAAGTAGCAGGTACCAATACCGGTACAGTTACCGATGTTGATGGTAACTTCTCATTGAATGTTCCAGCTGGTGCAAAGTTGGAAGTAACATACCTCGGCATGTTGCCTCAGACTGTAAAGGCTGGACAGAAGATGAAGATTGTATTGGAAGCGGATAACAAGACTCTTGACGAGGTTGTAGTTACCGCAATGGGTATCTCCCGAGACAAGAAAGCCCTCGGTTATGCATCACAGAAATTAGGTTCTGAAGATCTGAACATTGCTGGTACTAGCTCTTTGGCTAGCGCTATGCAGGGTAAGTTGACTGGTGTTGACATTCGTCAGTCTTCTGGTGCTCCAGGTGCATCTGCTCAGATTGTAATTCGTGGTGCCCGTTCATTCTCTGGCGACAACACTCCTCTTTACGTGGTAGATGGTATGCCTATCGCTTCTTCTGCTGACTTCAGTACAGGTCAGTCAGTAACAGGTGCAGATAAAGCTAACCGTTCTATCGATATCAACCCTGACGATATCGAGAGCATCGACGTGTTAAAGGGTCAGGCAGCTTCTGCCCTCTATGGTATCCGCGCATCTAATGGTGTGATTATCATTACAACTAAGCGTGGCAAGGCTAATGCTGGACGCCCTGTCATTACATTCTCTACCGACTTGAGTGCTCAGACTGTCAGCAAGAAATTCGAACGTCAGACAGTATATGCTCAAGGCAATATGGGAAAGGGTGGCTCTACAGGTGCATATAATCCTAATTCATCCATGAGTTGGGGTCCAAAGATAGCTGACTTAGCTAATGATGCAACTTATGGAGGCAACACTGACAATGTTTATACCCAACAATATGGTAAGCATGAGGGTATGTACTACAACCCTAAATACGCTGCAGCAGGTCTTGATGGCTGGACTACACCTCAGACATACGACAACGTAGGTGATTTCTTCAACACAGGTTTCACACAGAATTCCAACTTTGGTATTTCACAGAAGAATGGCAACTTGGCTTACTCTTTTGGTATTGGTGACACTTATCAGAAGGGTATCATTCCTTCTACAGGTATGATGCGTACCACTGCTCGTGGTGCAGTTGATTTCGAAATCAACAAGCAGTGGAAGACTGGTTTCTCTGCAAACTATAGTTCTACAAAGATTACATCAGCTCCTGGTGCGAACGATAGTTTTATGAGTTACTTGTATGGTGCACCTGCTGAGTTTAATCTAAAGGGTACTCCTTACCACAAGCCAAACTCTCCATCTGACCAGATTCTTTATCGTTCAGGTGTATTCCAGAACCCTTACTGGTGGGCAGCTAATAGTGAATATCGTCAGGCAACAAATCGTGTTTTTGGTAATGCATACGTTGAGTTCCGTCCTAATTTCAATTGGGACAAAGAGCGTTTCAACCTTGTATTCCGCGAGCAAGCAGGTCTTGATGTATATACAACGACTAATGATGATATCAATGAGTATGGTACTTTGGTTTCTGGCAACAAGACAGGTGGTAGCATAGAGAATTACGGCGTACAGCGAAATGTTTTCAACAACCTCTTTACTGCCAATTTCACAGCAAAGTTAGATGCAGCTCAAAAGTGGGATTTAGGATTCTTATTGGGCTCAGAGTTCAATCATGAGAATGCTAGAACTTGGGACTATGCTGGTGATAATTTCCTTTTCTACGGACAGCCAACTATATCAAATGTAAGCAAAATGACATATAACTCTGAGTACAAATCAGAGGAGCGCACAGTAGGTTTCTTTGGTCAGTTGTCTTTGAGCTATGCTAATCAGCTCTATTTGACTGTAACAGGCCGTAATGATATCGTTTCTACTATGCCACGTGGCAATCGTAGTTTCTTCTACCCATCTGTATCACTCGGCTGGATTTTCACAGAGCTTCCTGCTTTGAAGGGTAATCACATCCTTTCATACGGTAAGCTTCGTGCATCATTTGCACAAGTAGGTCAGGCAGGTCACTACTATGCTAACTACTACTATGTACCAACATATGGTAGTGGTATGTATGGCTTCACCCCTGTTAGTTATCCTTTAGCAGGTCAGGGATCATATACCCCATATTATGTAAAGTATGACCCAAATTTGAAGCCACAGAACACAATGAACTGGGAGTTCGGTGCAGACTTGAACTTCTTCGACAACCGCATCCGCTTGGAGTATACAGCCAGTTACCAGGATATTAAAGATCAAATTTTTAATGTACCAACAGCAGGTTCAACAGGTTACCAATATCTTTGTACCAATGCTGGTGAGATGACTACATGGTCACACGAGTTAGCCATAAATGCAAGCATTCTTCAGAGTAAGGATTGGGATTTGGATTTAGGTATCAGCTACACACACTTACAGAATAAGGTTAAATCTTTGGCTGAAGGTGTAGAAAGCATCTTCCTTGGTGGTTTCGTTGAGCCGCAGGTTCGTGCTCAGGCAGGTTATACTTATCCAAACATCTATGGTATTGCTTTCAAGCGTGACGAACAAGGTCGTTTATTACTTAAGGATGGTCTTCCACAAGGTACATCTGATAGTCAGAACTTGGGCGAGTGTACTCCAGACTTCAATATGGGCTTCAATTTGAAGGCTCGTTGGAAGCGTCTGTCTTTGTCTGCAACATTAGATTGGCAGAAGGGTGGCAAAATGTACAATGGTACCATTATGACAATGAACATGTTTGGTGTAACAAAGGAATCTTTACCATATCATGAGGGTACAATGGTTGTAGATGGTATTGACGAAGCTACAGGCCAGCCTAATAAAATTGAGGTAAGCAAGCAGTCATACTGGTATGCATATCATGAAGTAACAGAATCAGGTATCTACGACCGTAGTTACGTAAAGCTACGTGATGTAACCTTGAGCTATCAGCTTCCTAAGTTTGCAGGCATCGACATTTCCGTATATGGTTTCGCTCGCAACTTGCTCCTTTGGTCTAAGATGAAGGATCTTGATCCTGAATCTTCTCAGGGTAATGGTAACATGAGTGGTTGCTTCGAGCGCTTCTCTATACCTAATACTTCAAGCTTCGGTGGTGGTTTCAAGATTACATTCTAATCAGAGAGTCACCCTCGGAATCATTAAAGTATCAAACAACAAAAAGATAAAACAATGATGAAATTTAAAAATATATTAGGCATTCTAGCTATCTCAGCAGTAGCAATGACAACTGTTTCATGCTCTGAGGACACAATGGACAGAATCAACAAAGATAACGGGCATCCGAGTGCCGAATTTGTTGATGCAAAATTCCAGTTGACAGATGCTATCGTATCAAGCGTATTTACGACAAATGGTGGTAGCTTTGCATGGTATGTATCTTCGTATACAGAACAGTTATTCGGATGTGGTAATAATCAATTAAAAAATGCAGAGCTGAGAAATGCTAATGAAACTGCAGCAAGTGCCACATTCAACAATGAGTGGGATGGAACATATCTTTCCTTGAATAACATTCAGCAGATGATTACCAAGTGTGAAAGTGGTGCAAATGCTGGCCAAGCAGATATCTTAGGTATGGCACAAATTTTGGCAGCATACGACTGGGGCATTATGACAGATATGTTTGGTAACATTCCTTGTTCTGAGGCTTTTAAGGCATCTGCACCTAAAGTCGATTCACAAGAGAGTATTTATGAAAACATCAATAACTTGCTTGATGCCGCCATTGTGAACTTAGGCAAGGCTATCGATGGAAAGATGAAAAATGCCGGTAGCCAAGATGTACTTTTCAATGGAAACTGCAGCAAGTGGAGAGGTTTAGCTCATGCATTGAAGGCCCGCTATCTTTTGCATAAAGTAGGTCGTGTAGATAATAAAAATGCTTTGTATACACAAGTCTTGTCAGAGACAGATGCAGCAATTGCTGATGGTTTTGATGGTGCTCTCTTAGATGTGTTTACAGGTTATGGAGCTGGTCAGACAAACTCTTGGTCTGCTTACTGGGCTAGCCGTGAGTATATTGCTTCTTCAAAGACGGTTGAAGACTTGCTGATAGAAAGAAATGACCCTCGTGAGCCACTTTACAATTATAATGAGTTTGGAACCAATACCATCGGAGAACCTGGCAATGAGGAACAAGCTCAAAGTATTGAGGAATTGAACGTACCTGCCTGGTTGGATTATGGATTTGAGAACAAGCAGGGCAGCCATATGTTCAGCAAGTCAGAATTGTACTTCATCCGAGCAGAGGTTAAGACCCGCCTTGGACAAGATGCAAAAGCAGACTTTGAAACTGCAGTAAAGGCTTCAATGGAAGACTATGCAACATCATGCGGAGAAACATTCTCTAACGATGCAGTTGCAGCATACCTCTCTGGTGTGACAGCTACAAAGTTCGCAGCAAACCCATTGAGCGAAATCTTGGTACAGAAGTATATCGCACAGACTCGCGATGAACAGTTGGAGACATTCAACGATATACGTCGTTGCAAATACCTGGATGGCAGCTATCCTGTAGCTTTGACCAACCCAAAGAATAATTCTTCACTTGGCAACCGCTTGCCACTCCGTTTGCCATATGGTTCAAGTGATGTAATTTCCAATCCAAACGTGAAAGAGGCATTCGGCTCAGGTAATGATGCCGGTATGTATATCTTTACAGAGAATGTATGGTGGGCTGGTGGTAACCGCTAATTCAAAATATAAAAACAACAAAAGGTGTATCTTTCTTGTCCATCTGGGGACTTTTAAGATACACCTTTTTTAATAAAACAAATATGGGAAAGGCTGATAAATATTGGCATATTCAAATGTATAAGCCAGAAGGAAAAGGAGGGATAGAGATTGATTCCATGAAAATGCTACAAGAGCCCAATCCTGTTATAGGGACAGGAGAATCAGATGCTTTAGATTGTATTCAATTTAAAGATGTAGAGAATGGAACCATCGTTTTTGTGCGTGAAGGAAATAAAGCCTTGGCATTATGTGAAATTATAGATAAAGCATTCCTATCTAACGAATTAGAAAACAAATATTACAACACCAATTATAGGCATGTAAAAATCTTAGCTTGGGCAAAAGACTATAAACAACCTCGCCCACAATTATTCTCGCAAGGTACATTTAAGTCTTGCAAGTCAAGCACAGAACAATATCATTATATTGATGAATGGCTAAAATATATAAAAATCATGGAAAATCTAAAGAAATACAAAACACAAGTTTTAAGCAACAAAAACCTTATCCTCTCTGGTGCACCAGGAACGGGAAAGAGTTATCTGGCCAAACTAATAGCAGCTAGCATTATCGGTTGTGACAAAGACGAGCTCATCGGCAGCAAGCAATTTCAGTTCGTTCAATTTCATCCATCTTACGACTATACGGATTTTGTTGAAGGTCTGCGCCCTTATCAAAAAGAAGGTAGCAACGATATTGGATTCAAACTGGAGCCGGGTATTTTCTATCATTTCTGCCAAAATGCTTTGAAAGACAAAGAGAATAATTACGTCTTTGTGATAGATGAAATCAATCGTGGTGAAATCTCTAAGATATTCGGTGAACTGTTCTTTTCTGTCGAGCCAAGTTATAGGGGAACTAAGGGAAATGTTACAACACAGTTTGCCAACCTCCATAAAGAAGAAAATGAGTTTGACAGAATGACTGATAACAAAAGAAAAGGAAACTTTTTCGTACCAGAGAACGTATTTATCATCGCAACAATGAATGATATAGACCGAAGCGTCGAGAACCTGGACTTCGCTTTCAGAAGACGCTTCCCCACAGAATACATCAAATGGGATGATACGTTGGATTCTATCTTGGAAACTTTGAACATTAGTTTCAAGGAAGAAGCCAAGGCAGCCTTAACAAGACTGAACCAAGCAATAACAGAGGAAGAGGAACTGGGAGAGGACTATACCATCGGAGGTGCTTATCTACTACATCTTAAAGATATGGGCGATGCAAACAGTTCGCTGGAAGCCTTTTGGAATAGCTATTTGGAAACTATTATCAATGAGTATCTGAAGGGATTACTTTCACAAAAGGAACTTAAAGAAATGGTTACCTCATTAAAGAATGAATTTCTCGATGCAAAGACTGACAAACAATAGAAATTGACAATCATGATTGAACTGGAAGATAATAACACCAAAAATATTGAGAGCATCAATCCGCAAGAGAAAGAGCTGATAACTACTCTGTCTGAGCATAGCTTGAATTGGCTGATAGAGAAAGACAACGTATTGGTATTTCCTAACTCATTTCAAGCGGGTGACGGCGACCAACATATATTAACGATCCATTGTCAAGAAACGTGTTGGTCCGTTCAAACTTACAATCTTATCGGCTACATCGGAAAAGGAGATGCAGAAATAAAAATCAATTCTCGTTTCGATGCAGCAGGTCAGTACAACTTCTTACATTATCTCTTGCTAAAAACTCAAAATGTCAACTTGTTTAATTATGAGGTAAAGAGTGACAGAAAGGACAGCATGTTCAACTTACTCAAGTTTCTTTTCCCAAAATATTTGAATGAGGCCTTGTCGTCAGGCATCTTAAAAATGTATGATTCTTTTAGCTATAATGATTGCAAACTGAAGGGGCACATCGATGTAAATAGGCACATCAAGAACAACCTGCCGTTTAGAGGGAATATTGCTTACCTCTTGAGAGAGCATACTTGCGACAATTATATCATTCACCTGATATGTTACACCATCGACTATCTGCAAAAAGATAGAACCGGGCGGTTTCTCTTGACGAAAGACGAAGTTACCAAACATAATGTCGAGCGGATACAAAACTGGGGGAAATCTTATAGGAAATACACTTTAAACCAAACATTCAACAAAAATCTGAAGACTCCTATACATCCTCTGTATATCAAGTATAGACCATTGCAAAAACTTTGTCTCGCTTTACTGCGGCATAGGCATCTTTCTTATAATGAAGATACTGAGAAGGTACATGGTGTTTTGTTTGATGCGGCATGGTTATGGGAAGAATATGTTGCATTAATCATAAAAGATAGCTATAAGCATATCGTTAGAGGAAAAGGATATAAACTTCTCTCTTATGAAGGTGAAAAATTTCAGGAGATTATCCCCGACTTTTTGAGTCGAGAAGAAGATAACAGGATTGTTGCGGATACTAAGTATATTCCATTAGACGACACAATGCATCTGTCTACAGACAGGGCATCAGCCATATACTATAAAACCATCATGTACATGTATCGTTTCAACTCGAATAAAGGACTTTTGCTCTATCCCAGTAAGGAGGACAATACTTCCTATCCAAAAGATTTCAGAATTATAGAAACAAACGGAAGTCTAGTAAAAATCCCCATGAAGATATCAACCCAAAAGGTTTTTGGGGAATTTGCAGAAGATATGAAGCACAATGAAAAAGAGTTTCTTATAGCCATAAAAAAGATAAAAGCTAAGAGATAACAAGGTGTATTATCAAAAAGTGGTAAACTTACCGTTTTTCGTCACTGCGAAAGCTCAAACGAAGGCTTTCACCATGATTTACAAGCAAAAAGTGGTAGTTTTTACCACTTTTCGTCACTCTCAAACATTTTCCCAAGAAGAAACGAGGGCAATAGAATTCATACTTTTCGGATTTTGATGGGGTGTTTGAGAAACAAAGATCTCCAACACATACGTATATATTTTCTCAAATTTAATGTCACATTTGCCACATTTACACTTAACTATTTGATTATAAGCGAATAATGGGTGGTAATAAGGGACTTTTTTATTGTCACCTTATTGCCACCTATTGCCACATTTTGCAAAAAACAGCGATTTTTGGGTGTTTTAGAGGCGTTTTTAGAGCTAAAAGGCTGTAAGTATTGAGCAAAAATGCTTATTTTCTATTCATTTTTGAGTATTTTTCTATGCTTTTTATCGAAAAACCTCCCACAATGCAGCAAAAATTACGTCCCGACATAGCATTTCCTACGTCACGACGTAGCAACAGACGCGTCACGACGTAGCAAATGCTACGTCCGGACGTAATTTCAGATACATCCAGCCTAACATCAAAGCATGCCTCTTTTGGGTTTCAAGTAAGCCTCAACTGATAAGCATCAGATTCTCCGATGTCGTGATGCCCTTGCATTTTACCAATCCATAATTTTACGTATATCCAAACAAACAGAATTAAATCTATCAAACCGAGACATCCAAGTTGGCACATCCTTATTCATCCATCCCATGACATTCTTCATCTCATCATGTATCATCTCAACTTCATCGAGATCCCAACAAATTGCTTCGTTATGATCAATTCTATTGCGCAAGCGACGGAATTTGTTTAAGAAGCTAGCAACAACCTTTCTTTGCCGATTAGCTTTCTTCACAAAAGGGAAAGCTCTCCTTAAATCTTTCCATAGAATACGTTCGTAGTTTCTATTAAAAAGAGAAGTCCAAAAGCCCCAGGTTAACTCTGCGGTAATCTTAGCGGTGGTTATATCTTCTCCTCGTGCAGCAATTTGTTTCTTTGCTGTACTTATATATTTATTCAGCTCCATCAAACCTGGAGTTGTTGATAAAACCACATACCAATCTTCTCTTTTGGCAAATGCCACAAGTTCCCGAACTACGGAATTGCGAAGTTCAACCTCAAAGACTGAAAGGCATGGGTACATAGCTTCCGAAAGCATTATATTACACTGATAATGCTTAACAGCCTTTTGTTCATCATCGGGATAGAGCAAGAAATATTTCTTCATTCTATCTTCAGAGAAAACTTTTTCGAAAAAATCTTTGGTATATTCCATTTTTATTATTATCTTTGCAGCGCAGTCCCGGTAAGGCCCTCTCCCAGATTATTCGATGCTGGTGATGACCCCGGGTTTTTTGTTTTTGCAAAAATACATAATTATTTTGATTGCAACAACAAAAAAGCCATATTTCTTTGCATTTTCTTGTTATCTCCCTCATTCTCAAACATTTTTCCAAAAAATCCTTCCATCTTTCAGAAGAAAAGCGTATCTTTGCAGAAGAAAAGCTGCACTCGGCAATCTGTAAGCAAGCTTACATTGCGCTCGTTTGCATTTTCTTTGCAGAAGATTAGCGACACGAATGTTGAATCATTAAAACAAGGAGGTAGAATATGGATTTATTTGATAGCAAAAGACAAGAAAGATTAGAGGCAGCAAGAAAGGCTTCGGTTGCAAGCAAAGAAGCTGCAAGAAATTTCCTCATTGAGGCTAGAATATTATTGCCGAACGGAGAAGTTGCACCACATTTGAGATAAAGGTATGGAAAACAATAATCTTTCATCAGAAGCATTACTCTCCAATCAGGGAGATATGACTTCGTTTAGATATGGCAATAGTAATATCCGATTTCGTACTCCCAAACGCCTCAAACGATACACTGAGGTTAAGGAATGGGATAATGGATATATTGTTTGTATAGGGCATTCTTGCTATTGGGCAGGTAACAAACCTGACCTCCCAGTGCTTACTTGCTTCCTAAGGACTGCTCGAATAGATGCCTCTACTTAAAATTTATGGCACATGTGCCACTTTTTAAAAGTAGAAGCCTATTCTAATATGTTTCGTTGCAAAAGAAAATCAAACAAGCTTATGAACAAGATGCCTGCTTCATTGTGATGAGAAACAATATTGTCCTTTACTATGATTATCTTCTGGAAGTTATCTGAGATGTATTTTAGTGATGCAGATTCTTGTTCTATCTTTTCCTTATCAGGAAGAGCAAGGGCAGACTGGATATAATAACGCTTAGAGCCATTGTTGACTACAAAATCTACTTCCAATTGCTTGCGCATCATTCCTTGTTGCGGTGTTCGGGTACGAGTTTCTACCATACCAACATCCACAAGATAGCCACGGCATCGTAATTCATTGTATATCACATTTTCCATGAGATGGGTTTCTTCTATTTGACGGAAATCCAGAAGGCTATTGCGCAGTCCTAAGTCTACGAAATAGTATTTAGACAATGTACCGATGTACTTTTTCCCCTTAATGTCATACCGCATCGCTTTCTCTATCAGGAAGGCTTCTTGCAAGAATCCTAAGTAATTGTCGATTGTTAACGGAGACAGGTCTGCATTGCTTACGCTCTTGAAAGTGTTGCTCAATTTATTCGGATTGCATGGTGAGCCTACCGATGATGCCATTACTTTAACAAGAGAGTCGAACTCCGTGTTTTTCTTGACATTATTTCTGTCTATCAAGTCTTTTAGATACACCGTAGTATAGAGATTACGCAGATAACTCATCTTCTTTTGCTGGGTATCCAAAGACAAGATTAAAGGCAAACTGCCATACGTAATATAATCTCGCCATGCATTTTCTTTGTTGCCATCGTAAGCCGATACATATTCTGAAAAAGACAGAGGGTAAATACGTATTTCATCACCTCTTCCTCTGAACTCTGTTGCAATGTCGGAAGATAGAAACTTAGAATTGCTTCCTGTTACGTAGACATCCACATTGTCTATATGAAGAAGACTGTTCAAGGCTCCAACAAAGTTGTTTACCATTTGAACTTCATCCAATAGGACATAATGAATTTCAGAATCTTTGATGTTACCTTTAATATAGTGTAGCAGTTTCTTGGGGTCACAGTATTCATCGTTCAGTATATCATCCAAAGCCAGAGATATAATATGGTCTGGAGAAATGCCATCTGCCAGGAGATGATCTCTAAACAACTTGAATAGAAGATATGATTTGCCACATCTTCTGATACCTGTAACTATCTTTATCAAGCCATTTTGTTTGCTTGATATGAGTTGGTTGAGATAATATTCGCGCTTAATTTCCTTCATGCTACTTAAAATTTCTGGCACATGTGCCATTTTTTTTAAGTGCAAAGATATGCGAAAGTAGAGTTCTAACCAAAAATTTTTAGATTTATTATACTAAAAAGGTGTGCGCACTAGCCGCTCTATCCTTAGATTATAGGGCATTCTTGCTATTGGACAGGTAAATAAAAGGTGTATCCTTATTGCCCAACACAATGGGCAAAGGGATACACCTTTTTCTTTTTATCTCTCTCAAACATTTTCGACCTGTATGGTTGAAATAGTTTTATATCTCCTCGCAAGCCACCATTTCCGCTCCGCGGTAGATAACCACCAGCTTGTGGAGCTTTGTAGTCTTTACCGCCTCTCTGACCATATCACTGTCCGCATAGCGAGAGATTTGAGCTGAAGCCTCCTCGAAGAGCTTTTTCACTTGCTCATCTGTGGTTTGGCTCTTGCAATATTTCAACTCGATGATATATGAATCTACCATGTCCTTGTAGATGTCACAGAGCGGAGAGAGGAAGATGTCGGCATAGCCGCCGTCATTGTCCAGCTCAGAGATAGGACGATAGAACTTGTTCTGGCTTGTCATCGCCAGGGTGAAGCCATGCACGAAAGCCTCTCCCTTCTGCTTGTCTCGCTGGGAGGAGTACTTCTTCAGGCAGTCGGCGATATACTCAAAGTATGGCTTGAATTGTCCATCGTATGCCAGTTTGCTCTCCAGTTTACCTTTGCTATATCTATCGTATACCAAGTCATTCTCCTTATAGGTGTCGAGCAGGTAGGTGTACATCTGGTCTCGCACCACCTCATTCGGGATGATGAACTTGGTCTCACCCTTGTATGTTCCGTCTATCGTCACCATGCCAAAATAGAACAGCAGGCTGAGGAAATTGTCAGGGTCGTTGATTCGCTCGGCAGGGAAGTTCTCGTTGAGCGTGCCTATCACGAATCCCTGGGTTACCAACTGCTGGATGATGCTAGCATCGTGGGCGAACTCCTTGTCGTGGCGGATGAGCATTCGCATCTTGTCATAGTCGATACGGATGTTGGGCTCCACCATCTTCTTAGTGATTTGGTATTCGTAGTCAATATAGTTGTCTACGAAGTAGAGCACCATCATCGAGTTGTACATGGTGGTCTCACCATATCTATCCTCTGCAAAGCAATAGTTATCGTACCAAGGCTTCATCACCTTGATCAGCTCATCGGTGGTGTGATTGAACGGTAGAACGCTGCGGTAATAATCCAGCATCTCTCTCACTTCTTCCTCGGTAAATCCCGTCATCTCATTGAATTTTGGGCTTAGGGAGTAGTTGGTTCCGATGTTGAATCCGCTGGTCAGGTCATCCATGGTCACAGGGCTTACTCCCGTGACGAACACTCTGCCCAGAGTATTGCCAGCCGCACCCTTGATGGTGTTGAAGAACTGGCGCAAGTATCCCTCTCCGTGGGTCTGGTTGCGATACCTCATAAGATGCTCCTCATGGGCGAGAATCATGTTGGTGAAGTTGTCGTACTCATCGATGAAGAGATAAATCTTCTTTCCCACCTCCTGGCATTTCTGGCAAAGAAACCTCAACTTGGATACCGCATCAGGCTCCTGTTGCAATCCTTCCTTGGTATCAGCAGGAAGAATATGTGCATAGATGTCACAAAAGAAATTGAACACAAGGCGACAATGGTTGTCCAGTCCATTCTTATAATCATCCAATCCTGCTGCCACCTCGGCAAAATTGAGGTGGATGATGAGATATGTACTATGCTCTGGTGTAGGATTCTGCCCGATGTATAGCTTGCCAAAGATTTCCTCAAACTTGTCTTTCTTGTTGATGTCATAGTAATTCTCAAGCATGGAGAGGGTAAGTGTCTTGCCGAAACGACGAGGGCGAATGAAGAAGAAATACTTGTTGGATTCTTCTATTTGCTCTATGAAAGGAGTCTTGTCCACATAGTAACAATCCTCTTTTATGACATCCTCAAAATTTTGCATACCGTATGGTATGCGCTTGCGGTAAATGCGCTTTGGTCTTACTATCATAACTCAGTTTGATTATTCGTTTTTGAATCTGATGGCAAAGATAATACTTTATCTCCTAATCTCCAAAACTTTTCCCGAAAAACTTCTACCATACAGCTAGTATATTTTCCCAAGAAGAAACGAGGGCAATAGTATTTATACCTATCGGATTTTGATGGGATGCTTGAGAAACAAAGATCCTTTACGCATATGTACATGTTTTCTCAAATTTATTGCCACATTTACCACGCTTATTATAAGTAGCTGATAATAAGAGAATAACGGGTGGCAATAAAGGGATTTTTTATTGTCACCTTATTGCCACTTATTGCCACATTTTACAAAAAACAGCGATTTTCGAGCGTTTTTGAGGCGTTTTTAGAGCTAAAAGGCTGGAAGTATTGAGCAAAAACGCTTATTTTCTATTCAATTTTTAATGTTTTTCTATGCTTTTTATCGAAAAACCTCCTACGATGCAGCAAATATTACGTCCCGACGTAGCAACAGACGCGTCACGACGTAGCAACAGACGCGTCCGGACGTAATTTCAGATACGTCCTGTCTACCATCCAAGCAAGCCTCTTTTGGGCTGCAAGTAAGCCTCAACTGACTAAAATCTCGCATGCGGTTCAAGAACGGGCTGAAGGCCCAAAAGCTCCTAGCCCAGGGCGTATTGGTTAAATTCAACTGTACAGGTCGTTATTTTGGGGAAAGATCTTTGGTATATTCCATTTTTATTATTATCTTTGCAGCGCAGTCCCGGTAAGACCCTCTCCCAGATTATTCGATGCTGGTGATGACCCCGGTTTTTTTGTTTTTGCAAAAATACATAATTATTTTGATTGCAACAACAAAAAAGCCATATTTCTTTGCATTTTCTTGTTATCTCCCTCATTCTCAAACATTTTTCCAAAATTCCTTGCATCTTTCAGAAGAAAAGCGTATCTTTGCAGAAGATTAGCGGCGCTCGGCAATCTGAAAGTAAACTTTCATTGCACTCGCTGGCATAATCTTTGCAGAAGAAAAGCTGCACTCGGCAATATGTAAGCAAGCTTACATTGCGCTCGTTTGCATTTTCTTTGCAAAAGATTAGCGATACGAATGTTGAATCATTAAAACAAGGAGGTAGAATATGGATTTATTTGATAGCAAAAGACAAGAAAGATTGGAGGCAGCAAGAAAGGCTGCAACTGCTAGTAAAGAGGCATCTTTGAAATTTCTTATAGATGCTGGCATCTTGGATAAAAATGGAAACTGGGCTTCACATCTTAGATAAATGGTATGCAAAAAAAAGCAAATTCTTGTTATCTCACTCATCCTCAAACATTTTCCCAAAATTTCTTGTATCTTTCAGAAGAAAAGCGTATCTTTGCAGAAAAAAGAAACGATGCCAACAATATTCATATTTTTCGGATTCAGATTCATGTTTTATTCTAATGATCATGAACCAATTCATGTCCATGTTATCAAGGATGGAAATGAAGCAAAATACAATGTATCTCCTCTGACCCAGATTTATAATCATGGATTCAAAAAGCATGATATTGCCTTGATAGAATCTATTATTTCTGAGAATGAGGCGGTCATTTTAGATAGATGGAAAGAGTATTTTAATCAAAAATAAGATATTATGGAGCAATATAGAGTAAATCGCGTTTGGGTGGACGATGCTCATATTTGGGCAGAAACCCAAAATGGGTGGAAGGCTAACTATCCTTTCAGCCGTTGGAGCCGTCTTGCTAACGCCACACCTGCCCAGCGTAAGGCTTTCGTATTGAGCAGATATGGAATCCATTGGCCTGAATTAGACGAAGATTTATGCTTTGAAGGACTGTTCGCTGATGCTGGCATATACAAACCGTCAAATGCAGAAGATACTATTTATTATCAAGCATAATAAAAGGATTTTTGCCACTCAATGCGGCTGAATAAGCGTAACGAGACGACTCATCTGGCGCAAGGATACGACGGCGCTGGGTCAAAGATATAGATTAGGAGGTTCAAGCAGTCGGTATCTGAGGTTCAGAGAGACTGTATCTGAGGTTCAAGGAGACTGCTTCTTGATGATTCCCACTAGGCTCGGCAGCTCTGCTGAGCCTAGTCAGCAGCTCTGCCGACTGCAGTCAGCAGGTCTGCCGAGCCTAGTGGCAACACCTCATTATCGTACAACTACACACCCTTTAGTCGTACGACTGTATACCCTTTAGTTGTACGACTGTATACCCTTTAGTTGTACGACCATAAACCTACTGTTGTACAAGTATAAACTCATTGACAGTACAATAGTAGTTTTACAACTCAAACATTTTCCCAAAAATCCTTGCTTCTTTCAAAAGAAAAGCGTAACTTTGCAACCGAATATTAATTTTAGGAGGAAATCTATATGGAAGAGCTAAAAGATAAATACATTCGATTCGATTGGGCAATCAAACGATTGCTTCGTCAGAAGGCTAACTTTGGAGTACTTGAGGGATTCCTTACTGTGTTTATCGGCGAGCCTATCAAGATTATCGACATATTGGAAAGCGAAGGTAATCAACAGGAAGCCGACGACAAGTTTAACAGAGTTGACATCAAGGCGAAAAATAGCAAAGGGGACATCATCATCGTGGAGATACAGAACACAAGTGAGCTGTATTATCTGGAGCGAGTGCTCTATGGAGTGGCAAAGGCTATTACCGAGCATATCAATCTCGGCAACACCTACAAAGAAGTAAAAAAGGTATATTCCATAAGTATACTTTATTTTGACCTTGGCAAAGGGTCGGACTATATCTACGTAGGACAGAACAATTTTATCGGCCTGCATACGCAAGACCAACTCATCATCAGTACCAAGGAGAAAGATACAATCGTGAGAAAGTCGCCTGCCGAAATATTCCCAACCTATATGCTAGTGCGCGTCAATGAGTTCAACAAGGTTGCCAAGTCTCCTTTGGAGGAATGGGTTGATTACCTCAAAAACGGTGTCATCAATCCTGACACGAAAGCACCAGGATTGCAAGAAGCTCGCGAGAAGCTGAAATACTACTCTATGTCGAATGCCGAACGACACGCCTACGATGAACATGTCAATGCCATCATGATTCAAAATGACGTTCTTGGAAACGCTAGATTAGAAGGGCATGCAGAAGGTAGAGCAGAAGGCAGAGAGGAAGGTAGAGCAGAAGGCAGAGAGGAAGGTAGAGCGGAAGGTAAAACTGAAGAAAAAAATGCCATCGCCCTAAAAATGCGTCAAGCTGGTCTGCCTATAGAGCAAATCATGCAATTCACAGGGCTATCGGAAGAAAATATCAAATCATTATAAACAGAATTGGTCGGTGCCAATAATGGCATCGACCCTTTTTATGAGATAAAGCGTAACGAGACGACTCATCGGGCGCAAGGATATATACTTTTAAAATACAACAAGGTGAAAAGATTTATGATGATACTATGCTTCATCTGCACATACACACTACAGATGGCGGCACAAACATGGATTGGAACTTGGGCTACGGCACCGCAGACTGTGGTGAAAGCGTTTATGCCCTATAATAACAACATGACAAACCGTTCGGTTCGCCAGATTGTAAAGGTAAGCGTGGGAGGCGACGTGATAAGACTGAAACTGAGCAATATCTACTCGATGCAACCCGTAGAAATACGCTCCATCTATATCGCCCACGCCAAAGACTCCTTCAAGATTGATGCCAAATCGGCTCAATACTTCAAGTTCGGCAACAGCTACAAGGCTACTATCCCTGCCGGCAGGCAGATAGTGAGCGATGCGCTGAAGTTCAATCTCAAGAACCTGGAGCGCGTAGCCATCACCATCAACTACACCTCGGCTCCCGATGTGCCTACCGTTCACATGGGCTCACGTACCACCTCTTATATCATGAAGGGAGTAACCAATGCCCACTCCAACTTCGAAAAGGCTTTCCGCGAGAACCACTGGTACAACATCAGCGGCATCGACGTGTATACGATGAGCACCAACATGAATGCCATCGCCATCATGGGCAATTCCATCACCGACGGCAAATGCTCTACGGATAATGCCCAGAACCGGTGGCCGGATGTGATGTCGGAGATGCTGCAGCTGAAACATAAGATAACCAACCAGGGCGTACTGAACCTGGGGATCGGCAACAACCGTGTAACCGTACCTGGCGGTTTCGGGGCACTCGCCAAGGAACGCTTCGACCGGGATATCCTGATGCAGAGCGGTGTGAAGAAGGTGATTATCTTTGAAGGCATCAACGACATTGGTGCAGCCAAGAGCGGCAACAGCGAGACGGTAGCCCGCCAGATTATAGAGAGCATACAGGGAATGATGAGGAAGGCGAAGGCACGAAAGATGAAGGTTTACTTGGGCACCATCACGCCTTTCAAGGGCGCCGGCTACTACAGCCACTTCCATGAGGCTGCCCGACTCTATGTAAACGACTGGATCCGGAGTCAGGCAAAGAACGCAGATGGTATCCTCGACTTCGCCAAGCTGCTGCAAGACCCGAATGATGACAGAAGGATGAAGCGGGAATATGCCAGCGGCGACTGGCTCCATCCTAACCCTGCCGGATACAAGGCTATGGGTATCTATGCTGCAGATATCGTCAAGTAAGAAAAAAGCCGCCCTATTACAGGCGGCTTTTACTATATATAATAAGATGTATTATTTCAAGACAATCTTGCAATCATCCAGGCTCTCTACGGTAGCGAGCGCCTCATAACGGATTCCCTCCTTGCGCAGGAAGTCACCACCATGCTGGAATGCCTTCTCGATGATGAAACCCATCGCCTCAATCTTGGCACCAGCCTTCTCGCAAAGGTCCATCACACCCTTAGACGCATTACCGTTGGCAAGGAAGTCATCGATAAAGAGAACATGATCCTCAGGAGTAAGATAACTGTTGCTCACACAAACCGTATAATCGCGGTCCTTAGTAAAAGAGTGAACCACAGAGGTAATCATACCCTCCATCGTCTTAGGCTGCTTTTTCTTCACGAATACAACAGGAAGATTGGTCAGATAACCTACCATGATGGCAGGCGCGATACCCGAAGCCTCGATAGTAATAATCTTGTTGTACTTGATGTCCTTGAAAAGGCGCACGAATTCCTTAGCTAAGTCCATCATCAGAATAGGGTCCATCTGATGGTTTACAAAGCTGTCTACTTTTAAGATTCCACCAGGAAAGCATCTGCCCTCCTGCATAATTCTTTCTTTCAGTAAATCCATTATGACTTGAACTTTAATATGGTTATTGGGTGCAAAATTACTACTTTTTTCGCAAACAAGAAAGTTTATCGCCCAATAATTTTGTTTTGTCTGCAATTTAGCGTAATTTTGCAGCAGAAATGAATAAGATGTTCAGGGAGCATGATATGATACCCCCTATAAAACTATAAGAATATGAATCCATATATCAAGCAATTCCCCGACCTCATGGCGGGCAAGAAAATCATGTATGTTCACGGTTTCCTCTCTTCTGCACAGAGCGGCACCGTAAAAATGTTGCAGGAACTGATGCCGAATGCCACCCTCGTGGCTGAAGACATCCCGGTACATCCGGAAGAGGCCATAGAGATGCTGCAGAAGATGGCAGAGACGGAGAAACCCGACCTCATCATCGGTACCTCAATGGGAGGCATGTATACCGAACTGCTGAAAGGATTCGACCGCATCCTCGTAAACCCAGCCTTCGAGATGGGCAACACGATGAGCAGCATGACCGGCAAGCAGGAATTCCAGAACCCGAGAAAGGACGGAGTGAACGAACTGATGGTTACCAAGGGCCTCATCAAGGAATACCGTGACTTTACCGAGCGTTGCTTTCAGGACATTACTCCCGAGGAGCAGCAACGTGTTTACGGTCTCTTCGGCGATGAAGACCCGCTGGTCCATACCTTCGACCTCTTCCACGAGCACTATCCACTCGCCATCCCATTCCATGGCGAACACCGCCTCATCGACAAGGTAGCATTCCACTATCTCTGTCCGGTAATCCGATGGATTGACGACAAGCAGAACGGCAAGGAACGCCCTATCGTATACATCGACTTCGATGCCCTGCACGACAGTTACATGAAGGCTACCAGCTCGATGCACAAGGCTTACGAGATGCTGATAGAGCATTACAACGTATATATCGTAGCCCAAGCGCCAACCAACGACCATGAATACATGGCGAAGGTACAGACCTGGGTGGAGGAATATCTCTCTACCCCAGCCTACAACCACATCATCTTCTGTAACCAGAAGAACCTGCTCTACGGCGATTACTTCATCGACCCTCGCCCATGCGATGGTTTCATGGGTACGGCGATAGAATACGGCAGCGATGAATTCAAGACCTTCGAAGAAATCATCACCTTCTTCGAAAGACTGGGAGGACAGTGATTTAGTTAATAGTTTATAGTTAACAGTTTATAGCAAAAAGGTGCAACTCACTTTCTTACTTGTGAGTTGCACCTTTTTATCTATAAATATCTTTGATTCTTATGCCTTATCCAAGTTCTTCGGCAATACGAGGTTCAGGATAACGGCAAGCAGGAAGACTACGGCTACACAGTTATCAGCAAAAACGGTGCGCACAATCTCTGGGAAGATGTTGAACATACCTGTTGCAGAGGTGAATCCGAGACCTACGCTGAGCGAGAGGCTCACGATGACCATGTTGCGCTGAGAGAAGCCTGTACGCGCCATCATGCCGAAACCGGCAAAGAGGATGCTACCGAACATCATGATGGTACAGCCGCCCAATACTGCCTGAGGAATCGTTGTCAGTACATAACCGATAGCTGGGAACACACCACCGATAATCATGATGATGGCACCCATGGCAATGGTAAAGCGGTTCACTACTCCCGACATCGCTGCCAAACCTACGTTCTGGCTGAAAGAAGTGATAGGAGTACAACCGAAAAGACCGGAAACCGAACTGACGAAACCATCGCAGCAGACTGCTGCTCCCATCTCCTTGGTCTTAGGATCACGCTTCAACGCACTGTTGCAGAGCGCAGAAGTATCACCAATCGTCTCTGTGGCAGAAACCAGATAAACTGCAACCACCGAGAGAATGGCACCAATATTAAACTCAGGTGTAAATGGAAGAAGCTTTGGCAAAGCTACGATAGAGAGACCAGAAAGTCCACTGAAATCTATCATTCCCATAAACAGAGCCAGAACATAACCTACCAGCAGTCCTACCAATACAGAGAGTGAACGCAAGAAACCCTTGGCGAAAATCTGACAAAGCAGACAAGCCAGCAAAGTAATAGAACCCACAACCCAGTTGTTCATGCTACCGAAATCAGCAGCACCCTGACCACCCGCAAAAGAGTTGGCACCAACAGGAAGGAGCGAGAAACCGATGGCTGTTACCACGGTAGCGGCTACTACAGGCGGAATGAGCTTGATCCAATACTTGGCGAAAAGTCCGAGTGTTCCTTCTACCAGACCACCAATGATGACAGCGCCTATCAAAGTACCCATGCCATGAGCACCCGCAATGGCGATAGCAAGCGAGAGGAAAGTGAAGGAGATACCCATCACGATAGGAAGGCGTGAACCGATACGCCATACCGGATAAAGCTGCACCAAGGTACCGATACCGGCGATGACCATACAGTTCTGGATAAGCACGGCGCTCACCGAACTATCCAATCCTATCGCACCGGCAAGGATCATAATTGGAGCAATGTTGCTGACGAACATCGCCAACACATGCTGAAGACCAAATGGGAGTGCTTTACCTACGGGCACTCTGCCGTCTAATTTGTAGAGATTTTCTATTGACTGTTCCATTATCTTTATAATAATTAGAGAATTTCCATCATCCATCAATCCAGGGTCTTTCTGAATTTGGCGGCAAAATTACAAAGAAAATCTGAGAAACCACCTTTTTTCTACAACAATTTGCCAATAATCTTCTGCTTAATCATCGTCATCATCAACAGTATAACTCAAGAATGCAGAACGATGCAAAGCAGGATAAATTGCCAAATCTCCTTTAATACCATGCCATAAAACCTTATTAAATTCAACATCAGGCACATCATCCTCTACAGAAAAATTAAATTTTTCACTCATAGCTTGCCATTTACTATGCTTTTTGTTGACTTCATCAAGCGATACATTTTCTGGCAAATGATTGAAAGGAGTTCCGTCAGCTTTAGACGAGAAACAACGCCACATAGAAGTGGAAGCGGCATCATATTGGCTCATTGGCGGTAGCCCAAGTATCAGTTCCATAGTACGTAGCATAGAAGTGGTGGTATAAGGGGTATGATCCACAAAGCCTCGCTTCACAAATCCACCAGCCACGAAGGCTGTACTACGGTGAGCATCTACATGATCAGAACCATTTTGCGCATCATCTTCTATGATAAACACAGCCGTCTCTTTCCAAATAGGAGAATGGCTCAAATGATCAAGAAACATACCTACCGCTAAATCATTATCTGCAACATAAGCATAAGGAGAAGGAGCGCCTAACTTCATTCCCTTGGTATGATCATTGCCAAAACGCACGGTACAAAATTGTGGAACCTGATTCTTTACCACTAAAGAGTCGAAATCTGCCTCCCATTGACGATAGCGCAGCGTATCACGAAAATCCAGATTGAAAGGTTCAAAGTTCTCACAGAAATGACCTTCAAGCGATTTGATGGTGGGATAAACCAAAGTATGCTTTTTTTCCCTGGCGCTTTTAACCGTTGTTCCATTACAGAATTCTCCATAAGAACGATAGCTTACACCGAAGCGTTTACACATATCCCAAAAGAAACCACCTTTATTGTTTCCCATATGATGCTGTCCCTCACCACTATATACGTCACCACGACTGCTATAATAGGAAGGCCAGGTTTTCTCCAAATAGTCAGTAGCATATCCACCCATTGTCCAATTATGACCATCGCAGCTAACTTCTGCATTCACATAGAAATTGTCAAGAAGAACAAAATCATTCGCAATCTTATGAAGATTAGGAGTATAATATTCACCAAAAAGAGTAAGAGTAGAATCACCATTACCTTTGGCAATATCACCCAACACCTGGTCATACGTTCTATTTTCTTTGATGACATAGAACACATATTTGATAGGACTTTTCTCGCCTACCCTGCTTGGAATCGGATTACCGGGTTCACTTTCTGCCACCAATTCTTTATCCTTCTTATAAGGAGTATTTGCAAAAACCTGTTTAGAATAAACCTTTAGCTGTTTCTTGTCAGGTACATCTATAATCGACAATGCTCCCATGAACAGGCCTCCGATATATTCAACCTTAGTATGATTGGCATCACCTTTATGATGTTCGAATTTCTCCTTTACATCTACAGGACGTGGTCCATCGGGATTCGCCATCGAACGCAATCCTTTTCCATCGGTTACCCAAAGTTTATTACCAATACATTTCACGTTAGTAGGATACCACCCTACGGGTATGAAACCTTCAGATTTACTTTGACTTACTTTCGAAATATTAAAGATCGTAACACAATTATTGTCAGCATTGGCTATAGCCAATTTCTTTCCTTTATCCAACAAACACAGCCCATTTGTGGTACTACCTTGTAAAGAGCCTGGGAAAATGGCTGCATTGAGTGTTTCCTCAACCTGATAATTTGTGAGATTAATAACCGATACACTATTGTCATTGGCATTGGCAACAAAAAGTCGTTTTGTCTTGGCATCAAAGCACATCTCGTTAGGATGACTACCTACGGTGATACGTTTTTTCCACTGCGCATGGTCTACATCCCAAACAGCTACTTCATCGCTTCCCCAAACAGAGATATAAGCCTCATCTCCCTTTTCTGAGAAAAGAACCTGATAAGCCTCGCCTCCTACTGGTATTTTATGAAGCAGTTTTTTACTAGGCATATCATAAATATAGAGTGAATTATCCCAACGGGTTACTACAAAGAGCTGATTATTCTTTGGGCATACAGCTATGCCAGATGGAGAGATTCGTTCCTCATCCCATGATTTGCCCATCACGATACTATCAGCCAAGGCTAGTTTGCCTTTAGCATTTACATCGTAGATTTTCACTTGATTGTCATTTCCTGCTGAAGCAAACAATTGCTTTCCATCCTTACTGAAACATATTCCATACCAGCTCTTAGCTATTGTATAATCATCCGTTTCTTGCTCCGACTTAACATCAAAAAGTTTGATACACTGACGGCCATAACCATTATTGGTTACAGCCAACCACTTTTTATTAGGAGACACAGCCATATTAAGAGGCAAATCACCAAGCTGCAAATGTTTGCCGGCAGGAGTCAACTTCCATCCATTAGGAAGTAAAACAGGTTCTGCTACCTGTGCACTTGCAGAAACAAGCCCAGATAGCAGAACCGTAGTCATAAATAATTTCTTCATTACCTTTATTTGAAATTTATATTTTTAATTTAGAACCCATATCTCAAACCAATTTGGAACTGATAAGGATTACCATTGCAGGCTGGTACACCGGCATTAGTATTAACTGAGTACTTATATTGTTTTTTCTCTGCATCAAAACCCTTGATATTGTAGAGATAAGTCTTACTCAAATCACGGCCTACTCCCCAGTCTTTATTAAGCAGATTGGCTACATTAAAGATATCTACATACAGGTTGAGGTTCTGAGTCTTATAAATCTTAAACTCTTTACCTATATGCAAATCAAATACTCCATAGAACCCATTGACACCTCCATTTCGCTCAGCAATCTTGCCGAAACTATTGCGGAGATACTTCTTCATACTGCCAGAAACATTAGGATTATCAAGAATAGTATTGATACCCTCACGTATATAGTCTGGAGTATTTGGATCGTTAGGGTCATAAACATATGCCAAATCATTGGTTGACACAAAGTCTCCATTCACATTGCCATTCACACAAAGAGAATAACGAGACCCCCCGAAACCAGAAAAACGCAAACCTACATTAAAGCCCCAGAATGTTGGCAATGTTCCATATAGAACCAACTTATGGCGGAACTGATTATCAGAATAAGTCATACGGCTCAAATCGCGAGGGTCACCTGGTACATAATAATATAAGGTAGAAGAGTTGGCTACGTTACCATTGTAAGATACATTATCTTTAGTATCGTTCCAAGTATAACTAAACGAAATCTCACCATCTTTATAATAACGATATGCTGCATCTACAACAAAGGCATACTGGTTGTTTTTACCCTCGCTGACCAATTCAAGTACACGACCAACTTTATTGCTTTTACGCCCCATCGTCCAGTCTGTTACACCATTAGTGGTATTGATGCTTTCAGCTGGTACATATACAGGGCGGTTACCTTCGGCCGCAATGCGGAAATATGGTTCATCAACCATATTGCGATCTGCATAGAAGTAGTTATGACGAGCCCAATTGGCATAGAAGCTTAAACCTACCTTCAAACGATCTGAGAAGAAATGGGTATAAGATGCATTTAATTTATACACTACCGGTACACGAGCATCCTTGCCATTGGTATTGATAGTACTCAACTTCTCGATATTAGGATTATCAAACAGGTCCTTGCCAGGTGCTGTAGAAGGATTCTGGCGATAAGAAGGGAAATTAGGTACGGGAACCAAATCGCCCTGAATATCGACAGAGGCTACCTTTGTGCCATCAAAAAGCATATTATTAATCATCAGATAGTTGTTGATATCCGATCCAAAAATGCCGCCACCCAAACGGAACACATCAGTATGACGGTCGTCAATATCCCATGTTAACTGAACACGAGGAGAAGGTTGGAATGTAGAGATAACATTATCGGTGCGCAATTTCAACTCATCGTATACTGTCTGGTTGAAAGTTGCACGATTGAAATAGCGGGTATAATCGAAACGAATACCAGCCATTACATCCAAGCCCTTGGCTAAACGTGTCTGCACCTGACCGTAGATGGCAGAATTAAGCGTATTCATATCTACATAAGGATCATCGGTAAGTCGTACTTCGCGTGCATACCGGTATGGTTTCATATTCTCGAAATTATCAAGACCTGTAAAATAAAAACGACCATTCATTTCACTACCATATTTAGAATGCATATATGTATACATCAGGTCAGTACCAAAGGTGAAATTCAATTTACCCGTATTATAGTATAAATTATCTACTACCTGAAATACCTGGTCTGTAAAGTTCTCTGGAACATAACGCTGACCACCCAACTGAATAGAAGTTGTCATAGTTTTACCTGTAGTACTATTTACTGACTCCACATTTTCTACTATAGCTCTAGGAATACTTGCCGATGGAAGTTCGGCATTAGGCTTGGTACCTTCATATACCAGGAAATGCTGCGCTTTCAATTCGTTAGTCATCTTTGGACCCAACACACTTCGCAAAGATGCCATAAGAGCATTATTGTGCGACATACGGTCTGGCCATACCTCGAAAATATTGATGGCAGTATTATCCTGTTCGCTTTTTTTATTATATTCGCTGATAAAATTGTCTTGTAATGTAAAGAGATTAGTAGGATTTATCTGCCAATCCAATTTAACAAAAGCAGCATCTGTATTTTTTGTCTTATCAAACTCACCAAATTGTTTATTATTTGATACACCATACTTATTACGAGCAATATTCAAGAAACGGTCTTCTGTTGCTTGAGTTATATTATAAAGATTCTCATCTGAAGCATTCTGCAGATTGGCAATAGTAATAGGACGAGAATCAATCTGATGATCCCAAGTCATAAAGAAATGTAAACGGTCTTTAATAATAGGACCACCCAAAGAAAAACCATATTGATAAGTTGAATAATCTGAAGTAGTCTTATTACCACGGATATTATATGGACTAGACAACCAGTCTGTTCGACCATAGACAAAGGCTGAACCTGTAAGCGTATTGGTACCCGACTTAGTTACAGCACTTACTGTACCACCACCAGAACGACCTTGAGTAACATCATATTGATTGGTAAGTAATTTAAACTCACGCAAGGCTTCCATTGAGATGGTGTAAGCACCAGACGTCGTACCACTGGCTACGGTTCCCTTAGCAGTCATACCATCAATGGTATAATTAGTAGAAGAAGCCAACTGACCACCAATACTACCCCCCTTGCTCAATGGAGACAAGTCCATCAAAGAAGTAAAGTTACGACCATTTACAGGCAGTCTTTTGATATCTGTTGCGGAGATAGAGGTTCCTGCACCTTCAGTTTGGATTCCCTTTTTCAGAGAGTTGGCAACGACCTCTACAGCCTTTATCTCAACAGTTTGGTCAGTCATTTTAAAATCAACGCGCAAGGCGTCACCCTGATTAAGTGAATACCCTGTCTTCTTTTGATCACCATAACCGATATATTGAGTAGAAACCGTATAAGGTGTTCCCAAAGGAATCTCACGAATATGATAAAAGCCATCAGGTCCGGTCGGTGAACTGACCTTGAAACCTGTTGACTCATTTTTCACTGTGACAATAGCACCAATAATAGGCTCACCTTTTTCATCAGTAACGATTCCCGAGATAGCAGCACGTACGCTTTGAGCCAAAGCATTGACACCGCCACACACAACAAAGAGGAGCACCAAGAATAATCTTACTGTTGTTTTCATTTTAATTAATTAAATGTTATAATTTTCTGAATACATATCTTATTGTCTATTGACAAACTATTCTATCTTATAAAAAGAAAACAATCTTATTTATCTAAAATTTTAGAGATTTCTATCACCATTTTCTTTGTACTCTTCATGCTAGACTTTATCATATCCTTAGCACTCTGAGGTTCAAAAGAGGTAAAATAGCTCTTACCTGTTCCCAATTTGTTTTCATTCATATCATAAAGAGAATAGTTGACAAAATGAAACATTGTACGAAATGGCACTTCCTGGTATTTCAGGAAATGCTGGTCTAGAACCAGAAGATAAGAAGCACCAAGTTGCTGCATGGCAAGCTGCAGTTTCTTTTTATCTACTTTAGACATATCAACCATGGAATCTTCTCCTGAGCCATTCAGTTCAGCTCCTTGCAAAAGATTAGATGATACAGAACTGCACCCATTCAGTATTACCAGATTTTCTTTAGATGCAAATTGCTCCAAGGTCTTTGCTATCACATTATTATATGTATAGCTTACACTATCCTCACAAATTCCAGTACCTTCTGTCAACATATCTGTAACATAATAATCAGAATTAACATTGTTACTTGGAGCTACCACCAAAATTTTAGGCGCAGCTACAGCTTCTGCTGTGGAAGTACCTTTTCCACTCGCCATAACCACATTCACACATGTAATCATCAAGATAACGACACTAAAAACTATCTTTTTCATTTTCAACACAATTTATAGTTATTTTTCGAGTGCAAAGATACCACTAGGTTATTGCAAAAATGCGACAGTGATATTAAGAAAGCAACACACTTTTTAGAACAAATAAGCTACGCTCAGTTTACCGTATATTCCATTAGCATCTACTCCTGAAGCATGTAAGCGATATGCCTTATTAAAGATATTGCCCCATTCGCCGGCAAGCATAACTGGACCTAGTTCATAACCAACATTCCATTTCAAACTCATCCAACCTGGCGTTCCACCCTTCGGTATACGGGCATCTTCTTCGTCTTGCTTGGAAAGACGAGTTTGCTTATTAGCCATATCTGCAGTCATAGACATGCGAAGACGATTCTGTTGATAACGAATACTGAGCGAACCAAATAAGGGTGGAATTTTAGACAAAGGCATGTTCTGAGTCTTATTCTTTCCATAAGTATATGCCATATTACCATTTATAGAGAAATATCTGCCTAGTTTCTGGACTACAGCAAATTCAAAACCTTCAAGAAAAGCTTTATCTACATTAGAGCGCATTCTTACTGGCATACCAGCCACTTCGGTCTGACCATCACCTGTTGTACCGGGTGTTAACGCCATCATATTGCGCAGATCGTTACGATATAGATTAAGTGAGAGTGTCGTATAACCATTATCATACTTTATGCTGATTTCTTTATTAAAACCTTTCTCTGGACTCAAATTATAGTTTGGTACAAAATACCAACTATCCTCTGCCCCCAACTTAGCCAAATCATTAATATTAGGAGCGCGGAACGAAGTTGCCATTATCCAAGCAACTGTAAAATGCGGCAGCAATTCATAAGAAATATGAAAATCGCCAACGAAGGCATCAGGTGACAACCTAACCATACCAAAATCACAAGTGGGCAAAGAAAGATGATGTCCGGAATAACGGGTACCAGTACCTATTCTCCATTTATCCAGAGTAGCGTCTGCCTCTACGAAAACAGCATAAGTAAGCATCTTTGAACCATCAGGGAAACTGCCATCGCTAAAAACTTTATCATGATAAATATCTACACCTGTCTTAAGTGTTAAGCAAGGTAATACTTGCAATCCCAAGTCAGCAGTAGCACCTATACTTCGGGTATCATTAGTTGAAAAAGAAGATTTACCTGTAGACTTAGGAATACGCCAATTGGTATTTTTAAGCCGAGCATACGAAAGTGTTGCTTCTACATACTTTATGATAGCATCCTCAGGGCGATAACTATAAGAAATATAAGAAAGATCCCTGGCTTGGTTCTTAACTTCATATTTCTCGTATTTGCCACTTTGCATCTGCAAATAAGTAGGTATATGACTTTGCCGTTTACCCTGATAAGCAGCGGTGAGTACAGTATATATTCCCAACCGGCGTTTGATCTTCAAATCTCCTGCCCATTCTGTATAACCTGAAGGATGTTCTATACCAAGTCCTTTGCCAGCATGCACATCACCAAAGCGTTTTCCATCTACACCTAGATGCATTGCCCATAACTTATTAGACAAATTCAACTCTCCACGACTAATATACTCCATACCGCTGGTTGCTGCACGCCCAATCAATCTCCCATAAGCTATTATCTTATTAGAATCAACAAAAGTAGCTGATTGACTCTGCATATAGATAACACCACCCATTGCATCACTACCATATGCGACAGATGCTGCACCCGGCAACACGCCTGCATACTCCATCGCCATTCCATCAACCGTATTAAGATAAGAAACCGGACCAGACTGAAAAACGGCATTATTGAGACGAATGCCATCTACCAACATCAAGGTCTGATAACCTATCATTCCTCTAATGATAGGGGAGCCTCCACCATGATCTGTCTTCTGAACCCATACACCAGCAAGGCCTTGCAACGCTTCAGGCATAGTGCGAGGCTGATTATAAAAAAGAGTTTTTTTTCCAAGAGAAGTATTGAGGGGAGCATAAACTGACACAGAACGTGCGTATGGAGCGCAGATTACAACATCATCTATTTGGGAAGACTTCTGAAACTGTTTTCTTAAAGACATTGTATCTACCACCTCTTCTGTTTTACTTGTTGGACTTGCCATCGTTTGAAGAGAGCAGGTAGATACAATTACTAGAGAGAGTAATACCTTTTCCATTTTTTGTGCAAAAGTACACATTTCTAAATACAAAGGTGTTACATTAGCTTGACGTAAAAAAGAAGATTTTAATACTCCGTCTTTTCCGCATTTTCCTCCCACATGCGGAAAGCTCCAAGCGCCTCATCTCGCATCAGGGCAATCATCGGCTTGTGGCGATCTTCTATCTTGCGGTCTATCTCCTCGTAGATAAACTCATCATCGAAACCTATCTTTGCCGCATCCTTCCGGTCGTTGGCATAATAGATACGGTCGAGATGTGCCCAATAGATAGCACCCAGGCACATCGGACAAGGCTCGCAGGAGGTATAAATCTCGCAACCTTCCAGATTGAAGGTCTTCAGCTTGCGGGTAGCCTGTCGGATGCAGTTCACTTCGGCATGAGCCGTAGGGTCGAGGTCGATGGTTACACTGTTGGAAGCCTCAGCGATGATAATACCGTCCTTGGCAATCACAGCACCAAAAGGTCCGCCCCCCGTCTTCACACTATTCTTTGAGAGCTCAATGGCTCTATGCATCAATTCTTCCTTTGTCATTGTTTAATATTTTTAGATTAATAATACCCCTTCTTTTCAATTGTGGGCTACAAATATACAAAAAAGAAATGATATGGCAAGCATTTCTTGCATTATTTTTTAATACTTTTGCAACCAAAGAGAGATTTTATTGCCCCATGACGGGTAATTATCTTTTGCACAGCATTGATTTACAACCAGGCACCCACACCATAGAGTGGCTTGTTGACCATCCACTCCTGATCTTGATAAGGCTTCATAGAAAGTCGCAAACCTTTTAGATTCGGATGCTTTTCTATGAATGTGCGAAGAGATTTGGCACGCACATTTTCCTCTGCCTTGATTTCAATAGGCGTTATGGCAGTGCCATGCTGAACAATCAAGTCGATTTCCACACGCGAATCATTACTACTGAAATAGTAAATCGGAATCTGAAGCGCCATAAGTTGGGTTAAGACAAAAAGCTCCGTGAAAGAGCCTTTATATTCCTTCAGCAAAGTATCAGCCACCAAGATACTTTCTGCCGGAGTATCTACCATTGCACCCATCAAACCTATATCCAAGACAAAAAGTTTAAACACAGACATTTCTGCATAAAACTTCAATGGCATTTCCGGAGCCGACACACGATTAATCTGATAAACTAATCCTGCATCTATCAACCACTGAATGGCTAACTCAAATTCAGAAGCTCTTGCTCCTTTCTTCAATGCTCCAAAGATAAACTTTTTATTTTCTTTTGCCAATTGTGACGGAATGGAATCCCATACCATATTAATACGAGGCACTTCCTGTGAAGGAGCATGTTTGGAGAAATCACGCTGATAGTCAAAAAGTATCTGTTTTTGAATGTTGCGCACTTCCTCTAAGTTCTTGCTTTCCACAAATTCCAAGACTGCTGCAGGCATTCCTCCGACATAGTAATACTGACGCAAATAATCTGTCAAACGCAAAGATAGAGAATCTATAAGAGAAAAGTCCTTGGCATGAAGCACATTGACCAATGGCTGCTCGCCCATAGCTAACAGGAACTCATCGAAGGTCATTGGATACATCTTTATCATATCCACCTTCCCCACCGGAAACGACATGCCACTATGAAGAGATATGCCCAAAAGCGAACCGGCTACAGCCACATGATAGGCTGGAGCATCTTCGCAGAAATACTTCAGAGAGTTTAATACAACAGGATTTTCCTGTATCTCATCGAAAATAATCAATGTATTTTCCGGTTCTATATTTACATGGAGCAGAGCTGACAAGGATAGTAAGATTCGCTCAATATTATAGTCTTGCGCAAAGATCTTTTCCACCATTTCGTTCTTGTCACAATTGACATAAGCCATCTTCTGATAGTATTTGGTACCAAAATCCCGCAAGATATAGGTCTTTCCTACCTGCCTTGCACCATTGATTATCAAAGGCTTACGATTCTTTTTTTGCTTCCAAGCGAGGAGCTGTTTAATGACATTTCTTTCCATAATCACATTTTTTTGCACGAACTTTTGCTGCAAAGATACACTTTTTTGCACGAATATCCGACACTTTACTACATTTTTTTGCACGAACGCCTTAATTTTTGTGTCTTATACGTGAAAAAGTTGTCACCTTTGTAGCAGCTCCCTAAAGTGGACACGAAAAATGATTATTAATTATTTATATTTTTAAAAGTACACATATCTATCAAATTTCGTTCATTTTCATTTGCAAAAGTAGACAATCTCATCCATATTTGCA
>NZ_CDRSSE010000033.1:0-38558 GCF_977051555.1 Segatella sp. | reverse complement strand
TTCCGGGTTCTTACGCTCAGATCAAGATTCCTGCATACGACTGCATCGATTACGACAAGGACTTCGACAAGGATCTCATTGGCGAGGAGTACATCGGAGCATGGAAGAAGTTCAACATCTTCTCTCTGAAGGCTCACAACCCAGAGCCTACCGTTCGTGCTTACTCTATGGCGAACTATCCTGACGAGGGTGATATCATCACCTTGACCGTACGTATCGCCACAACTCCATTCTTGCCACGTCCACAGGTAGGATTCCAGAACGTACCGACAGGTATCGCTTCTTCTTACATCTTCTCATTGAAGCCAGGCGACAAGGTAATGATGAGTGGTCCTTACGGCGACTTCCATCCTAACTTCACATCAGGCAAGGAGATGATCTGGATTGGTGGTGGTGCCGGTATGGCTCCATTGCGTGCTCAGATCATGCACATGACCAAGACTTTGCACACCACCGACCGTGAGCTTCACTTCTTCTACGGTGCTCGTGCATTGGGTGAGGCATTCTTCCTGGAGGACTTCTGGGAGCTTGAGAAGGAATTCCCTAACTTCCACTTCCATCTTTCACTCGACCGCAAGGACCCAGTGGCAGATGCTCAGGGCGTGAAGTACTACGAGGGATTTGCTGTTAACTGCATCCGTGATACCTACTTGAAGGATCACGAGGCACCAGAGGATTGCGAGTACTATCTCTGCGGACCTCCAATGCTGATCAAGACCGTTACCGATTATCTGGATTCTCTCGGTGTAGATCCTGAGAGCATCATGTATGATAACTTCGGATAAAGATAATTTAATTAAAGAGCAATGTTTGTTCTCGGAATCGGGATGCAAGCGTTGCTCTTTTTTTTCTGAAAATATGCAATATAATGGAGATCATTCCGTTTTTATCTTTAAAGTATAAATTTAATTATGAATAAGATTAAGGTAGGTGTATGTTTTGCCCTTTGCAGTTTGGCAGTCCCATCTATGGCACAGTATATGTGGCAAGAGAGTAATGGTGCGGAGAAGATAAATCTTGGGGAAGACATACAATATGGTGTTGAGATGCAAGGTTCGTTTTCGAATGGTAAAACGCCTCTGTGGCTTAACGCAAATAAACATGGATTAAGTTCTTTAGAGAAGAATAACGGCTATCTCAGAGGTAGTCTGGTTCGTCCGCTTTCTGCTGATTCTGCTCGCCGCTGGGCTGTAGGATATGGAGTAGATGTGGCGGTACCGGTAAACTATACCAGCAATGTTGTTGTGCAGCAGGCTTATGTAGAGGCTCGCTGGCTTTATGGTGTGCTGACTGCAGGTGCCAAGGAATATCCGATGGAGTTGAAAAACCAGTCGCTCTCCAGTGGTAGCCAGTGTCTGGGTATCAATGCCCGTCCGATACCTCAGGTTCGTCTGGCGCTTCCTGAATATTGGACGCTTCCGTTTGGTAGAGGCTGGCTGCAGCTGAAAGGTCATCTGGCTTATGGTATGACGACGGATGATGGCTGGCAGCACGATTTTACAAAACGGCAGACTAAATATTGCGACCACATACTCTATCACAGCAAAGCAGGCTTCCTGCGTATCGGCAACGAGAATGCTTTCTGTCCGCTCAGCATAGAAATGGGTTTGGAGATGGCAGCTCAGTTTGGCGGCAATGCATATCGCCCAATGGGTGACAGTATGGTTCAGATTCCTACCGAGAAAAATCTGAAAGGTTTCTGGCATGCGCTGTCGGCAACGGGCTCTGATGCTGGCGAAGGGGCTTATGCCAATGTTGCCGGCAACCAGTTGGGCAGTTGGCTCATGCGCATCAATTATGACGCTGACAGTTGGAAAGCTGCCATCTATGCTGATCATTTTTTCGAAGACCACAGTCAGATGTTTCTCCTCGACTATAATGGATATGGTGAGGGTGCAGACTGGAATAAGAAGGTAAAACGCCGTTTCTTCATGTATTCGCTGAAGGATATCATGCTGGGCTTCGAACTGAATCTGAAGTATTCGCGCTGGCTGAAAAATGTGGTGCTGGAGTATCTCTATACCAAATATCAGAGTGGTCCGTATAATCATGACCGTACATCGGGTATCGCAGACCATGTAGCGGGTACTGATGATTATTATAACCACAGCATCTATCCTGGATGGCAGCACTGGGGTCAGGTGATAGGAAATCCTCTCTACCGTTCACCTATTTATAATGATGACGGATATATTATTATCAGAAACAATCGTTTCATAGCTTATCATCTGGGTTTTGATGGTCAGCCTACACAGCGGTTGGGCTATCGTATATTAGGCACCTATCAGAAAGGTTGGGGTACATATAGCAACCCGTTTACAAAAAAGCATCATAATGTAAGTTTTCTGGTAGAGGGTCATTACGATTTTCCACATCAATGGCAGTTGAAGGCAGGCTATGCGATGGATTTCGGTAGCGAAAAGATGCTGGGACATAATGCCGGTATGCAGATAACCATCAGTAAAAGAGGTTTGCTGACGAAAAAAAATAATAATCGATAAGATAGAAAATATGAAAAAGATAATAGGGGTGCTTTCCCTTGCTGTTATGATGCTCACTCTAAGCTCATGTGAGGTAGAAACAAGCCAGAATGGTGATTTGGATGGTTTCTGGCATCTGGAGCAGGTAGATACTTTAGCTACAGGGGGTACTTGTAACTTTGCAGATAAACGCGTGTTCTGGGGCTGCCAGTATAAGCTGATTCAGGTTGCTGATTATGATCGCTTCGAGGCTGGTAGAGGATTTTATCTGCGTTTTGAGCAAACCTCCGACAGTTTGCTGATTACATCTGTTTATCGTAATAAATGGCATGAAGATTATGGAGGCGATGTACTTTTAACAGAAATGAATGATTCTTTGCGTAGCTGTGGCATCAATCATCTGAATGAGCATTTTGCCAAGGAGGTAATGACCGGAGGTAAGATGCAACTGAAGAGTAAAACCCTGAGATTGCGGTTCAGAAAATTCTGAAAAAAAGCCCTCGATGCATGTAGCACCGGGGGCTTTTGGGGTATGCTCGGTTTCTTACTTCTTCCTTTCTGATTCCTTGATGAAACCATGTCGGTAAGCATAGAGAAGCTCCTTCAGGTCTTCTATCTGCTTACGGAGTTCGCAACCTATATCTGTGTCGGCTACCAGCATTCGGCGGTTCGACATTTCTACAATCTGTGTGGTACTCTTGATGTCGGTACCTTGCTTGATGGCATCTTCCATACTCGTAAATGGCTCGTGCTGGACCAGCTGAAATCCGCGGGAGTGATATACTAAGGTGTAGCCGGCAATGCCAGTCTCGTTGTGGTAGGCTTTAGAGAAACCTCCATCGATAACCATCAGCTTGCCGTTTGCCTTGATAGGGTTCTCGCCCTTGGTTGTGCGAACGGGCACGTGTCCATTGATGATATGGCGGTTAGGACCGGTTACCCCAAACTCATCCATAATATGGTCGATAACCTGTTCGTTATCGCGCAACAGGAAGTAGTATCCCTTCTCTTCTTTATGAGTCTCCTTATCGGTAATGAAATAGCGCTCGAAGGTGGCCATCTTACTCTTGTCGAAGAGCGGACTGTCGGGACCGCACCATAGGTAGATGAAATAATCGATGGCATATTCCTTTTCATTCGGATCAGAATCTGATTGGAAAGCTGTACGTATCTGCATGCCTGTATGATGCATTAAGGCTCTGCCGCTGAATTTCTTGCCAGGATATATTTCTACCTCTTTTAATGAACCATCTTCGTTGAGCGGACAGGAAGCATGGAAAAGCAGGTTGTAGTTGAAGATAGCGTACATGCAACCATGCTGCAGCATAACCTTGATATGCTTGTGCAGCTTCTCGCAGACCATAAACGAATGATGCAGTTTCTGGATCAGAATTTCCTCTTCTTCAGATAGCTTGTCTGGATTGTCCGGATCGATGGTAGGGAAGTGGCATGAGGTCATGTCATACTCTTTTCCGTCAATCTCTGCCTTGCCGTTCCTGTAATCGATATGGTCAAAAAGACAACGGTCTTTCATCTTCCATTCCGGATGCTTCTTGAAAAGCTGGCTCTCTAATTTAAACTGGATGACAGCTATAGCCTTGTGCATCTGAGAGGTGAGCCGCTGGGTCTTTTCATCCATTGCTGCTGCACCTCCGCTGAGCTTAGGCAGAAATTCTTTGCAATCATCCTCCTTGTAGGTTTCCATCGCAAAAGTAGCGAGTGGTACGAGGTTGATGCCATAGCCTTCTTCCAATGTCGAGAGGTTGGCGTATCGCAGGGAGAGACGGATTACATTACAGATGCAGGCATCATTGCCGGCAGCTGCTCCCATCCATAGTACATCGTGATTACCCCACTGGATGTCCCAACTGTGGTAGTGGCACATCTTGTCCAAGATGATGTGGGCTCCTGGACCTCTATCGTAGATGTCGCCCAGAATATGGAGCTGGTCGATAGCCAGGCGCTGGATGACGTTGGCTATAGCGATGATAAAATCATCGGCTCTGCCTGTGCTGATAATCGTATCAACAATAACATTGACATAGGCTGTTTTGTCATGATCTTCGGTGTGCTCGTGCAAAAGCTCCTGGATAATATACGAGAAATCGCATGGCAGCGATTTGCGCACCTTGCTTCGGGTATATTTGCTGGAAACATCACGGCATACAGCCACCAACTGGTGCAGGGTGATGTGATACCAGTCGTTGATGTCAGGCTCGTTCTGCTTGACGAGTTCCAGTTTCTGCTCAGGATAGTAAATAAGAGAGCAGAGTTCTCGCTTATCCTGTTCGCGAAGGGTATTGCCAAAGAGTTCGTTCACCTTACGCTTGATATTTCCTGATGCATTTTTCAGTACATGCAGGAAGGCCTCATACTCACCATGGATGTCGGCAAGGAAATGCTCGGTACCCTTTGGCAGGTTGAGGATGGCTTGCAGGTTGATAATCTCGGTGCTCGCCTCTGCTATAGTAGGGAACGACTGAGAGAGCAATTGCAAATATCTCATGTCTTGTTCTATATTATAATATTTCATGTTTTTTTCCATTTTCTTAGAGCCTTTTTACTATTTATCTTTTGCAAAGATAGTATAAATAATAGATAAAACAAAGGAAAAAAGTGTTTTTTTTGAAAAATCTTTCTGTTTTTTCAGATTTTTGCAGTACTTTTGCAGAAGAAATAAAATAATTCTTCAAACTAACTATATTTGATTATGAAACAAACTATTCTTGTTACTGGTGGTACAGGCTTCATAGGTAGCCATACTACAGTAGAGTTGCAGCAGGCAGGCTACAATGTTGTTATCGTAGATGATCTCTCAAACTCAAAGATTGAAGTACTCGATGGTATCGAAAAGATTACTGGTATCCGCCCTGCTTTTGAACAGGTTGACTTGCGCGACAAGGCTGCTACCGAGGCAGTATTCCAGAAATATCCTGATATTGAGGGTATCATTCACTTTGCTGCAAGCAAGGCAGTAGGCGAGAGCGTACAGAAACCATTGTTGTATTATCGCAACAATATCGTATCGCTCATCAATCTCCTGGAACTTATGCCAAAGTATCAGGTAAAGGGTATCATCTTCTCTTCTTCTTGTACCGTTTATGGTCAGCCGAAGCCTGAGAATTTGCCTGTAACAGAAGAGGCTCCTCATCAGAAGGCTACTTCACCTTATGGCAATACTAAGGAGATTAATGAGCAGATCATAGCTGATTATATCCATAGTGGTGCAGCCATCAAGAGCATTGTATTGAGATATTTCAATCCTATAGGTGCACATCCTTCTGCTGAGATTGGTGAGTTGCCAAATGGTGTGCCAAACAATCTGATTCCATACGTTACTCAGACAGCTATGGGTATCCGCAAGGAACTCACTATCTTTGGTAATGATTATGATACTCCTGATGGAACCTGTATCCGCGACTATATTTATGTTGTAGACTTGGCTAAGGCACATGTAGCTGCTATGGCACGTGTTCTTGATAAGGAGACTGAGCCTATCGAATATTTCAATATCGGTACAGGTAATGGAAACTCAACTCTCGAAATTGTTGAGACTTTTGAAAAAGCTACAGGTGTGAAACTGAATTGGAAGTATGGTCCACGAAGAGAGGGCGATATTGAGAAAATTTGGGGTGATTGCACCAAGGCGAACAAGGTACTCGGCTGGAAGGCTGAGGCTAAGCTTGAAGATGTGTTGGCTTCTGCTTGGAAATGGCAGCAGAAACTTCGCGCTGATGGCATCATGTAAAGTGTTGGTTGTTTTAGAAAATAATGTGAATTGGCTTCTTTTTTCCTCTGAAAGGTTAAAAAAGCTAATTTTTGGGAAACTTATCGTCGGGAAGACGGTAAGTTTCCTTTTTTTTATATATCTTTGCAGAAAGAACTATTGGTTTAACGAAACTTGAAAATATATGAAACGGACTTTACTTTCAATATTAACAATTGCAATGTTAGCACTTTCTGTTCCTTCGGATGCTATGGCCAACGAGGGAAATATAGAATGGGCAGACCTTGATGTGGCAGATATCAACTTGAACTATGCTGGGGGCGTGATGCATATCACAGGCGCTAGCGGGCAAGTGGTGAGAATATATAATGTGGCAGGTGTTACTATCAAGACCTTCCGCGTAGAAGGTAATGACAAGCGCGTAAACTTGCCATTGGCTGATGGTATCTATATTGTAAAGGTGGGGAATACCTTTACGCGCAAAATTTGCGTAAAGCATTAATAGTACCATAGAGGCCTTAGAATGCCGTTTGACTTTAATCAGAAAGTGAAAGTCTTTCATTTTTCGTTACTTATCATTTCTTGCTGTTTGATGTTCTGTTCTTGCCACGACAGGGTGCCAAACAGCAATTTCCAATTATCGTTAGATGATTATCAGGATTTACGTTCTTCTGCCTATGCTATCAATTCGAGGGCGGTAAGGAATCTGATAGACAGCATCATGCGAAATGATAAAGACCGACATGCTGCTGATTTGCATACCCGTCGATATTACCAGAATAAAGGTAGTCTGCTTTGGATTACACGTCATGGGGTAAATAGTCAGGCTGACTCCCTGGTGACTTGCCTGCGTACTGTAGCGGATATGGGATTTGATAAACGTCGGTTCTATGTGGATGCTATTGCCCGAGATATTGACAGGTTACGAGATTTAAATCTAGATTCAGCTGATAATCAGATAAATCAAGTGATAGCCCGACTGGAGTATCGCTTGACCAAAGCTTACTTCAGATATACGATGGGGCAGAATTTTGGATTTATGAACCCTAGTTTTGTTTTCAATCGTTTAGATACTCTTGCTCCCAATCCTTATGATAGTAGCAAGAGCCCCGTTAGGTTCAGAGGTCTGTTTGATGTAAAAATGGCTCATGCAGATGATGCGTTCTATCAGAAGGCTATGCAAATGGTTAGATGCGACTCGGTGGCTTCCTTCCTGAAAGAAGTACAGCCAAAGAATCCTTTCTATTATCAACTGCTGGAAAAATTGAAGGCTGGAGGACTGGGCAAGGCGATGAGAATCAAAATTCTCTGCAACATGGAACGTTGCCGCTGGAGACAGTATGATAATCCCTGGAAACACGAAAAATATGTGGTTGTCAATATACCATCGTTCCATCTGATGGCTATTGATCATCAGGATACGCTCTCGATGCGCATAGGATGTGGAGCCAGTAAAACCAAAACCCCGATATTGAACAGTCATATCAAACGTATGGAGTTGAATCCTCAATGGTTTGTTCCCCGTAGTATCGTTCTCCATGATATGATACACCGGGTGGGGAATCATGGCTACTTTCGCGCGCGTAACTACTATGTAAGGGAAGTGGCAACAGGTAAGGAGGTTGACTTAAACAGAGTAACTCGATCTATGCTTATTTCTGGTGCTTATGGCATCGCCCAGCGGGGCGGAAAGGGGAATGCTCTGGGAAGAATCATCTTCCGTTTTGATAATAATTTCTCGGTCTTCCTGCATGATACTAACAGTAAGGGCGTGTTTGGACAAGAGGATAGAGGAGTATCGCATGGATGTATAAGAATAGAAAAACCGTACGATTTCGCTGTCTTTCTATTGGCTGACAAAAACGAGAAACTGAAGGAAAAGATATACTATTCGATGACAGCAGATTCGCTAGCCAATAAAAAACTTGTTGTGAATAACGTAAAGGTTAATCCTCAAGTTCCTCTCTTCATCACCTATTATACACTCTATCCGTTAGCAGGAGGCAGAATAGCTGATTATTCTGATGTGTATGGATTTGATGCGGTAATATTCGATATGTTGAGAAAATATCTATAAACAACACATTTGTAAAAGCAATGATAAACGATAAAGAACTCTTGGCGATGATTAGGGATCCTAAGACCCAACGCGAAGGCTTTGCTGTACTGGTAAGTCAGTATAGCGAGCCGTTGTATTGGAAGGTTCGCCATATTGTTTTAGATCATGATGATGCTGATGATGTGTTGCAGAATGCCTTTGTTAAGGCTTGGACCAATCTGGATTCGTTTCAGGGAAAGTCTTCGCTCTCAACATGGCTTTACCGTATAGCAATTAACGAAGCGCTTGATTTCTTGAGACGCAAAAAGCAGATGGTAAATGTCAGTACCGAAGACGAGCCGGGCTTGGCTTCACGTCTTCTTGCCGATGACTATTTTGATGGTGACCAGATTCAGGCAGAACTGCAAGAGGCTGTAGCCCTACTGCCTGATGTTCAGCGCACAGTTTTCACTCTAAAATATTATGATAATATGAAATATTCAGAGATGAGTAAGGTGTTGTCAACAAGTGAAGGAGCTTTGAAGGCATCCTATCATCTTGCTGTGAAAAAAATAACCGATTTTTTCAATCGTAAGGATTAAACCTTTTCGGTTAGTTTCCGTCTATATTAATAAAGTATAAAAGAAAGGAATGAGGAATATGTTAAAAGAAGACAATATATTGAATAGCCGTTTTGGTAAGAAAAACCATTTCCAGGTGCCGGCTGGTTATTTCGACCAGCTGACGGATAGGGTGATGGCAAATTTGCCGGAGCAGGAACCCCGCATCATTCACATGCAGCCTAGCTTATGGCAGCGTATGCCGATTCGAAAGATTGTGGCGGCTGTTGCTGTTTTGGCTGTGATGGGAGGTGGTTCGGTACTGGCGCTGAAATATACGGGAAGCAGTAAGCCTGCTATGGCACATGTGGACCATATGGTTCAGAAAGCTGCTGTGAATAATAATGAAGATGCTACTTTTAATGAGATGGCCGATTATACGATGATGGATAATGAAACTATCTATGCATCGCTGATTGCAGAAAATTAATGGTTGATATTTCTTTTTGTCTACAGATAAAGATTAAAAAAAAAAATAGGGTATGAGAAAGATAATGCAACATAGGTTTCTTGCGCTTTTAGCTATGCTGATGATTAGCCTAGTTTCACTTGCTTCACAGCCTCAGGGTAGAAAACATCATGATGGATTTGATCCTGAAAGGTTTCAGGCAGAACTAGAACAGTTTATTACGACTAATGCCTGTCTTACGCCGAGAGAAGCTGCTAAATTCTTTCCGGTATATAGACAGATGGGTAAGAAAATGCGTATGATATTCGATGAAATGCGCCGATTCCGTCATGTGAATCCGAATGATAATGAGGCATGTGCCGAAGCAATCAGAAGACAGGATGAGTTGGATATTCAGCTGAAACAGTTGCAGCAAGAGTATCATTCTAGATTTATGACCATCTTACCACCTAATAAGGTGTTCAGTGTCATCAAGGCAGAGGAACGGTTCCATCGGCAGGCATTCAGACGGATGAAGAAATAAATCTCTAAAAAAGTAGAGATAAAACTATTTAATATGTATTTATGTGACTTTAGGTCACATTAATAGGGTCGCGAAGATATTTTTAATAATATTTTCGTGATTTTATTTTGTCCTTTCCGTTATTTGTTGTACTTTTGCACTTTGGAAAATAATAATATAATATAATAAGGTATGTACAGAAGTAATACGTGTGGAGAGTTACGTCTCTCTGATGCCGGCAAAGAAGTGACACTTGCCGGTTGGGTACAGCGCTCAAGAAAGATGGGTGGTATGACATTCGTCGATTTGCGCGACCGTTATGGTATCACACAGTTGGTCTTCAACGAGGCTGATAACAAAGACTTGTGTGATGCAGCTAACAAGCTAGGTCGTGAATTCTGCATTCAAATAAAGGGTGTAGTAAGTGAACGACAGAGCAAGAATCCTAAAATGGATACTGGTGACATAGAAATCCTGGTGAAGGAACTCAATGTCCTCTCTCAGAGTCAGACCCCTCCTTTCACTATCGAAGATAATACTGATGGTGGTGATGATATCCGTATGAAGTATCGTTATCTTGATTTGCGTCGTCCTGCAGTGCGCAAAAATCTGGAGTTGCGTCATCGTATGTGCATCTTGATTCGTAACTTCCTCGATGCACAGAACTTCATGGAGGTTGAAACCCCTGTTCTTATTGGTAGTACACCAGAGGGAGCCCGCGACTTTGTTGTTCCTTCCCGTATGAATCCAGGTCAGTTCTACGCTCTTCCACAGAGTCCTCAGACTTTAAAGCAGCTCTTGATGGTTGCTGGCTTCGACCGCTATTTCCAGATTGCCAAGTGCTTCCGTGATGAGGATCTTCGTGCTGACCGTCAGCCAGAGTTTACACAGATTGACTGTGAAATGAGTTTTGTTGATCAGGATGATGTCATCAACCTTTTCGAGGAAATGGCTCGCCATTTGTTTAAGGAGATTCGTGGTGTAGAACTTCCTAAGTTGGAGCAGATGACCTGGCACGATGCTATGCGCCGTTTCGGTAGTGATAAGCCAGACTTGCGCTTCGGTATGGAATTTGTTGAGTTGAAAGATGCTTTCACAGGTAAGGGTAATTTCTCTGTATTCGATGAGGCTAAGTATATTGGCGGTATCTGTGTTTCAGGTTGTGCTGATTATAGCCGTAAGCAGTTGAACGAATTGACTGATTTTGTTAAGCGTCCTCAGGTCGGTGCCAAAGGATTGGTATATATCAAGTATAATGCTGATGGTACCGTGAAGAGTAGCATAGATAAGTTCTATTCTCCAGAGGAACTTGCTGAAATCAAGACCGTAATGGGAGCCAAGGATGGTGACCTTGTTTTGATTTTGAGCGGTGATAATGCTAACAAGACACGCATTCAGCTTTGCTCTTTGCGTTTGGAAATGGGTGACCGTCTTGGTCTTCGTGATAAGAATGTATTCAAGTGTCTTTGGATTATTGACTTCCCTCTCTTTGAGTGGAGCGATGAGGAACAGCGCCTGATGGCAACTCATCATCCTTTCACTATGCCAAATCCTGATGATATCCCATTGCTCGATGAGCATCCTGAGCAGGTTCGTGCCAAGGCATACGACTTTGTTTGCAATGGTATCGAAGTAGGTGGAGGTTCTCTCCGTATCCATGATACTCAGTTGCAGGAGAAGATGTTCGAGGTTCTTGGCTTTACTCCAGAACGTGCTGAGGCCCAGTTCGGTTTCTTGATGAACGCTTTCAAGTATGGCGCACCACCTCACGCAGGTCTTGCTTTCGGTTTGGACCGTTTCGTCAGCATTATGGCTGGTCTCGACAGTATTCGCGATTGTATCGCCTTCCCAAAGAACAACTCCGGTCGAGATGTTATGCTCGATGCTCCTTCTGAACTTGACCCTAAGCAGTTGGATGATTTGGAAATCAAAATTGATTTGAAGGCTGAATAAAAATAGAGAAACGAAGGTATTCACTCCATAAAAGAGTATGCGTAAAATGCCTTGAGAAAAATTCAATGATTTATAATAAGTAATTGATTTTTAGTAAATAAAGTGCTGCGCTTCTTGACGTAAATCAAGAAATGCAGCACTTTTGTTTATAAGTAGTAGTTTTTTCTATTTTTCTAACACTATTTCGAAATAAAAGTTATAAATTTGCAGCAGATATTAAGGTTGAGCTGACGAAATGAGGCTCAATAGAATCATAAAATTCTTAAAACATGGTAGAAAAGAAAGCGACAACTAAGACTGCTGCAAAGAAGCCAGCAGCAAAGAAGGCTCCAGTAGCAAAGAAGGCTCCTGTAGCAAAGAAGGACGTTCTTTACTTGAACGCAGAGAACGCAGGTTTTAGAGCTGGTGATGTATATCAGGCATTGGCAGCTTCAGAAAAGGCTCTCACAGTAGCAGAAATTGCTAAGGCTGCTAAGATCAGTACAGAGGATGTAATCCTTGGTATCGGTTGGCTCTTCAAAGAGGGTAAGATTAAGGATGAGGACAACAAGGTTGCTCTCGCTTAAATAAGGTTTATTTTTCAAAGAGCCGCGGTTGCTTGTAAGTGAGTAACCGCGGTTTTTTCTTTTTGTGTCTTCTCTCTTTAAAGAGGACGAATGTTATGATTATTATATGAAACTTGATCAGGAGATATTCAATGTTCTTTTGGCTGCGGGTGCAAAAGGGTTGAAAGTAGAAAAAATAGCTCGTCATGTATATAATTCCTGTAATTCGATTTTTACACCTCTGAATTACAAGGATGTTCATAGCTATGTTACGCAATATCTCACCAGATGCGCTAAAGACCCACAATCGCTTATAGAAAAAGGTAAGGGGTATGGTGTATATCATGTTAATTTTGATTCAAAGGCCGTACAGCAACTGATGCTCAATTTTTCTTCTTCTGTATTAGAAAATAGTAATGAAGAAGAGGATAAGGCTGATGATAGTGCTCCTCAAAGTCTTTTTGATGAGAATATGTTCTAAATTATTTTTTTTATGAGGGGAATGTTGTAGTATGTTCGTATAATATATGTAGACTTTATAAAAACTGATAAAAGTTAAACAATAAACATATAAACGAATAAACTATGGCTAGTAGATATTTATTAGGTTTTGACGTAGGCTCAAGTTCTGTAAAGGCTTCGCTTACTGATGTTGACAATGGAGAAATCGTAGCTGCTGCATTCTATCCGGATCATGAAGCACCCATTATGGCTGTAAAGACCGGTTGGGCAGAGCAGGATCCTCAGATGTGGTGGGATAATGCTAAGCTGGCGCTTAGGAAAATCATGGCAGAATCTGGTGCCAAGGGTGAAGATATCCTTGCTATTGGTATCTCGTACCAGATGCATGGCTTGGTTTGTGTTGATAAGAATCAGCAAGTTTTGCGTCCTAGTATCATCTGGTGCGACTCTCGTGCCGTACCTTATGGCGAGAAGGCTTTTCATGATTTAGGTGAGGACTTCTGCTTGCGTAATCTGCTCAATTCTCCTGGAAACTTTACTGCATCTAAACTTGCTTGGGTAAAGGATAATGAACCGGAACTGTTTGATAAGATTGATAAGATTATGCTTCCTGGTGATTATCTGGCAATGAAACTTTCAGGTGAAGTTAAGACTACTATCAGTGGTCTTTCTGAAGGTATGATGTGGGACTTCAACCAGAAAAAGCCTGCTAAATTCCTGCTTGATTACTTTGGCTTCGATGAAAGCATTCTGGCTGATATTGTTCCAACATTCTCTGTACAGAGTGTAGTAAGTAAAGCGGCAGCTGAAGAACTTGGTCTGAAAGAAGGTACACCAATATCTTATCGTGCGGGTGACCAGCCAAATAATGCTGTGAGTCTGAATGTGTTCAATCCGGGTGAAATTGCAAGTACTGCAGGTACATCAGGAGTTGTATATGGTGTATTGGGTGATGTTAACTATGATCCAAAGAGCCGTGTCAATACTTTTGCTCATGCTAATTATACTACAGACCTTGACCGTCTTGGTGTATTGTTGTGTATCAATGGAACTGGTATCTTGAATGCGTGGGTTCATCGAAATTTCACTCCAGATGTAAGCTATGCGGATATGAATGATCTTGCAGCTTCTGTGCCAATAGGTAGTGATGGTGTTAAGATTATCCCATTTGGTAATGGAGCTGAGCGTGTATTAGAGAATAAGGAAGTAGGGTGTTCTATTCGTGGCATCAGCTTTAATAAGCATAATCGTGCTCATGTTGTTCGTGCAGCACAAGAGGGTATCGTCTTCAGTTTCTGCTATGGAATGGAAATCATGCAGCAGATGGGTATGGATATCAAGAATATTCATGCAGGTAAGGCTAATATGTTCCTCAGTCCGTTGTTCCGAGATACTTTGGCGGGTGTGAGTGGTGCTACTATCGAACTTTATGAGACAGATGGTAGTGCAGGTGCTGCTAAGGGTGCTGGTATTGGTGCCGGTATCTATAAGGATCATAATGAGGCTTTTGCTTCATTGAAGAAACTTGCAGTCATAGATCCTGATGAGGCTAACCGTTCTGCTTATCTCGAGGCTTATTCTGCATGGAAAGAAGAGATGAAAAAACTTTAAACGTTTGTAATTTACTTTAGACAAACTTTTTTTATAATATCAGATAAAGGGTGGGAGAAGTCTCACCCTTTATTTTTCTTTTTCCCGATTCTTTTGACTTTTTGGGGAGCTTCCGTCTTATTTAAGGATTGATTTAAATATCTGTAGTTGATGTTTCTGAGTATCTATCCACCTATGTTTTGCCATGATGAACCGCTTTAGAAGATAGATAAGTGATTATACAATGAAAAAATCCTCCAGCCCGCTTGAGAAAGCAGGATGGGGGATTGGTATTTTGAATCAAAACAGTTTAATTCTTGAAACTGTGGATTGGAGCCGGAATACGACCGGCACGGTTTACGAATGCCTCGCAACTGAATGGGTTTACAGGCATGATTGGAGCATGACCGAGCAAACCGCCGAAATCAACATTGTCGCCTACCTTCATGCCCACAACAGGGATGATACGTACGGCGGTAGTCTTCTGGTTTACCATACCGATGGCAGCCTCGTCGGCAATGACACCGGAAATGGTGGTGGCTGGAGTATCGCCAGGGATGGCAATCATATCCAAACCTACTGAGCAGACACAAGTCATTGCCTCCAACTTCTCGATGGTCAGTGCACCAGCCTCTACAGCGTTGATCATACCCTGGTCTTCGCTGACTGGGATGAAGGCACCGCTCAAACCACCTACATAAGAAGAAGCCATGATTCCGCCCTTCTTAACCTGATCGTTCAGGAGCGCAAGAGCTGCTGTGGTACCAGGAGCACCAGCATGCTCAAGACCGATGAGTTCGAGAATATCAGCTACGCTATCGCCGATAGCTGGGGTAGGAGCCAGGGAAAGGTCGATGATGCCGAACGGTACGTTCAGACGGCGTGAAGCCTCCTTAGCTACCAACTGACCTACACGGGTAATCTTGAAGGCGGTGCGCTTGATGGTTTCGCAAAGAACCTCGAAGCTTTCGCCCTTCACCTTCTCCAATGCATATTTTACAACACCCGGACCGCTGACACCAACGCTCACTACCGCATCGGCCTCAGAAACACCATGGAAGGCACCCGCCATGAACGGGTTATCATCTGGCGCATTGCAGAGAACAACGAGCTTGGCGCAACCCAGAGAACCTCTGTCCTTGGTTGCCTCGGCTGTATCCTTTACGATTTCACCCATCAGACGGACAGCATCCATGTTGATACCGGTCTTGGTAGAACCCACATTGACTGAACTGCAGACGAAATCGGTCTGTGCCATCGCCTGAGGGATAGAACGGATCAGGAGTTCATCGCTCTTGCTCATCCCCTTGCTTACGATAGCCGAATAGCCGCCCAGAAAGTTGATGCCGAGCTCCTTGGCACACTGGTCGAGGGTCTTGGCAATCTTTACGTAATCGTCGGTAGTCTTGCAGGCAGAACCGCCTACCAGCGAGATAGGAGTGATGGAGATACGCTTGTTGACGATAGGCACACCAAACTCCTTGGAGATTTCTTCGCCGGTCTTCACCAGGTTCTTTGCCAGACGTGTAATTTTATTATGGATGTTCTGACAGAGCTCATCGAGATCGGTAGATGCGCAATCCAACAGGTTGATACCCATGGTGATGGTACGCACATCGAAATTCTCCTGCTCTATCATCTTATTGGTTTCGATAACCTCAGATATATTGATCATATTGTTTGCTTTTTAAATTCTGTGCATCATATTGAAAATTTCCTCGCGCTGGCATTTAATCTGCACGCCCATAGCCTTACCAACATTGGTGAGATCATCGGCAACTTCCTCGAAAGTTTTCTGCATCTTGCCCATGTCTACGATCATCATCATGTTGAAATACTCCTGTACGATGGTCTGAGAGATATCCAAGATGTTGATACTGTTCTCTGCCAAATAGGTACAAACCTTGGCGATGATACCAACGGTATCCTTGCCCACTACTGTAATAATCGTTCTGTTCATGTATTTATTCCTTTTTTTTAATTGGTAAGTTTTTGGCTGCAAATTTACAACTATTTTGTTAGACTACCAAATAAAAAGTCAGAAAACTTGAAAAATCACTAACGCTTTGCAAGTTTTCTGACTTATTTTTACTAATCCTGTTTACTTATCTTACTTGATGCCTCTTTCGTTGAGCGCTTTAGAATATTTGGCTGCATTCTGCAGGTGCTCATCATAAGTGCGGGCAAAATTGTGAGTGCCGCTGAAATCCTCCTTGGCACACATGTAGAGGTAATCATGATGCACATGGTTGAGGACGGCATCGATACCTGCTACGCTCGGAATACGGATAGGCCCCGGTGGCAAGCCTGGGTTCTTATAGGTATTGTACGGGCTCTTGATAGAGAGGAGGTTGTTGTAGATGCGCTTGAGGTCGAATCGCTGCCAGGCATATTTGATGGTAGGATCGGCCTGCAATGGCATTCCCTCTGGATATTCGGCGTTGCGGAGCATCAGACGGTTGTAATACATGCCGGCTATCATCGGTTTCTCGCCGTTGTTGGCAGTCTCTTCGTCTACTATGCTGGCTAGGGTGATGACCTCCACCGGTGTCAGTTTCATAGCCTTTGCCTTCTCGGTACGCTCAAAGTTCCAGAACTTGTCGCTTTCTTTCTTCATGCGCTCCAGAAATTTATCTACCGAGATGTTCCAGTAGAGATCGTAGGTGTTAGGGACGAACATGCAGGCGATAGTGGCTGTATCGTAACCGTATTTCTGACAGATGCTCTCATCGCGCAGGGCATGGTAGAGGTCGTTGCTGCCAAACATCATCTTCTTGCCAATCTCATCAGAGAGCTTGTCGAGTGTGCGAACCGAAGGGATGGTGAGGCTAACCGGTTCCTGCAAACCGTTCTTCATGTGGCGCCATGTCTTGAGGGCACCGTCGCCCGGAGCAATGGCGTATCTACCTGTGCGGATATGATCGGCATAGCCGGAATGGAGGGTCAGGGTCTTGAATGCCTGAAACGGAATGCTCTTGGCAAATGGGCGGAGCTTGTTGTATACTGAGTCGATGTTATCATCATTGTCGATGTAAACATACTCGGTCTTGCTGCTCTTCGAGAAGGAAGAGAAACAGTAGACGTAGCCCACGATGGCGATGACTGCGATGCAGCCTATAGCACCATACAGATAGAGCTTAGAAAATGATTTTTTCTTTTTCATATTCTTCTTGTTTGTTATTTTACGGGTGCAAAAGTACAGTAAAAATGGGAAATAGCAAAGCATAGGAATTTAAAATAGGTTAATTGTCATCTTTCTTTATCCGTTGTGTCTGCTTTTTTGTTACCTTTGCACATGACTTTAAGAATCAATATGTATATCGGTGCTTCCGGGCACCTTATTATAAAAGGATTATGAAAATGAAGTTTTCGATAGCGTATGCTGCTAAGTGGGGCAATGCCCTGCATGTGGAATTGACTTTTGCCGCCGCTGACGGCTATCAAGATACGATGGACTTGCCGATGACTACCCAGGACGGGTATCACTGGCAGGTGGAAATGGCGTCAAGGCAGAACCGCCATCACCCTTTCGTGGCTGTGGCTTACTGCTACTGCGTGAAAGATGCTGAGGGAAAGGTGCTGCGCAGGGAATCGCTGGCTTCTGCGCGCCAATATGTTTTTGATGAGAGCAAGAATTTCTATTTCCAGGACTATTGGCTGGAGGAGGATAATCCTTATGTGGAAAAAGATGCCTTCGTATTGCAGCAGCAGGTAAAATTTACTGATGTAAAACCAGCGCGTCTGCCTCTCTTCGACCGTACCATCATCTTCAAGATTCATGCCCCGAAACTCTATGAGGGTGAGGCTGTGGCGCTGTTGGGAAATCATCCTACGCTTGGTAAATGGAATCCGGCTCATTTCCTGCAGATGCAGAACAATCATGGTAAGGATTGGGAAATATCGGTGAACGTGCAGGCCATCGATGCGCCGATAGAATATAAATATGTGGTGATTGATGCCAAGACCCAGAAACTGAAGAGATGGGAATTCGGGGAGAACAGAACCTTTGGTATTACGGGTAATGAACCGGCTGGAGGACAGGGTGCTCCGCAGGGCGAAATACGTGTGTATCATCAGGATGTTTATGTGCTTCATGGCGGTGATTTCCGCATCAAGAGGGTTCCGGCTCATGCCCAGTTCAATTTCGATACCTATATCTTCGACCTCGACGGCACGCTGATTTCTTCTCTCCACGACCTGGCTGCAAGCTGCAATTATGCGCTGAAGCTGAACGGGATGCCTGAACGTACGCTGGAGGAGGTGCGCATGTTTGTAGGAAACGGAGTGAAAAAACTGATGGAACGTGCCGTGCCAGGAGGTTTGGAAAATGAGAAGTTTGAGAAAACCCTGCAGGATTTTCGCCAGCATTATATGGTGCACAACATGGATAACACCAAACCTTATCCGGACGTGATGGAGATGCTGGAGGAACTGAAGAACAGGGGAAAGAACATTGCGGTGGTAAGCAACAAGTTTTATGCAGCCACACAGGAAATCTGCCGCCATTTCTTCGGCGACCTGGTGGATGTGGCAATAGGAGAGCGGGAGAATATCAAGAAAAAACCGGCTCCTGATACCGTAAACGAAGCTTTGCGCCAGCTTCATGCAGATAGAGACAGGGCGGTTTATATCGGTGACAGCGATGTGGATGTGATGACAGCGAAGAACAGCGGAATGCCTTGTATCTCAGTACTGTGGGGATTCAGAGATCACGATTTCCTGCTGGCGCATGGGGCTTCTATCCTGGTATCATCACCGTTGCAGATATTATAGAGTTTCCGGAAGACCATCATAGCGAATGGTCTTCCAGATATTTCTTGATAATCTCAAAGTAGGATTCGGATATCGGAATGCTCTGGTCGCCATAGGTGACGTGCTGCTGGTCTATCGTATCAAACTTTGTCATGTTGGCCAGAAACGAACGGTGTACCCGCTTGAATTTCTCTCTTGGCAGCCGTTCTTCCAGTTGCTTGAGGTTGCCCAGGGTTCTGATGTTAGGTCTGCCCTCAAGATGGAACCGGATATAATCTTTGTCGCAGTCAACAAACAGAATATCATCCAGCGGGATTCTCACGCATTTGTAATCTCGTTTTACCACCAGAAACCCGTCGCGCTTGATAGGGTTGTAGTTATTGTCCTGCATGTAGCTTTCGAAGACTTTCTGGCATGATCCCATAAAGTCATCGTAGGTGATGGGCTTGAGCAGATAGTCGAATGCATTCACTTTGTAGGCCTCGATGGCATACTCCTTGAAGGCGGTGGTGAAGACAATCTTTACGTTCTTCGGTACAACCTTGGCAAATTCCAGACCGCTGATCTGCTGGATGTGGATAGCGAGAAAGAGTACGTCGAGATGGTTGTGACGGATGCCGTCTACTGCATCTATCGCACTTTTGTAGGCTCCGATCAGATGCAGGGTCGGAGTCTTTTCTATATACTGTTCCAGGAGTTGTAACGCTTCCGGATCTTCATCTATGATGGCGCAATTTAATATCATAATCTTACTGTTTTAGTGATTTTATTTTCGATTTCCGTAAAAACGTAATTTGTGTATTTTTATTGTATTAAACGGAAGATTTTTTCGGATAAAAAAATATTTTCACGATTTTACCTTAAATTTGTTTAATCTATTTGGTTATTTGAGGAAAAACCTATAACTTTGGAGTTTGATAAGAAAGACTATAATTGTAAAATATGAAATACAATAACGAACAACATACCGGATTTTCCTGTCGGAGCAGGTGTTTTTTCCTTGCCTTGGCTCTGGCAATGGCATCGGTTGATGCCTCTGCCCAGAAGATTTCGCTAGGCTCGTGCATCACCCGTGATGGCGGCCAGTTTAAAGGCGAAATGGTGAGCGGAAAACCGCAGGGAAAGGGTACTACCATCTATAAGAATGGTGATACATACGAAGGCTCTTATATAAAAGGTAAGCGCGAAGGCTATGGCGTTTATACCTTCAGCGACGGTGAAAAATATGAGGGACAGTGGATGCAGGACCAGCAGCATGGTAAAGGTACCTACTATTTCCAGAATAACAATAAATACGTAGGTCTCTGGTTCCGTGATTACCAGCATGGTCATGGTGTCATGTTCTATTATAATGGTGATAAATATGATGGCGACTGGTATAAGGACAAGCGTCAGGGACGTGGTGTTTATACTTATGCCAACGGCGCACAGTATAAAGGCCAGTGGATGAACGATATGAAGAATGGTAACGGCTTCTTCAACTGGGGAGACGGAACCACTTATGACGGTCAGTGGCTCGACAACCAACGCTCGGGCAAAGGTACTTTCAAGTATGCTGACGGCGATGTATATATCGGCGACTGGAAGGATGATATCCAGGACGGTAAGGGCATCTATAAATTTCACAATGGTGACATTTATGAAGGTGATTATGTGCAGGGCGAACGGATTGGTGTAGGCATCTTCCGCTCAGCTAAGGGTGCCAAGTATAACGGACAGTTCAAGGATGGTCTGCGTACCGGCCAGGGTACTTTCATCTGGAAGAATGGCGATATCTACGTAGGCGACTGGAAGGATGATCTGCAGAACGGCAGGGGCAAGCTGACCAAGAAGAACGGCGACGTATTTGAAGGAGAGTTCAAGAACGGTCTGGTAGATGGTAATGTGGTGATTCATTATGCTGATGGCAGAAAATTCAAGGGTGCCTATCATAAAGGTAAGCGCCAAGGACCTTGCATAGAAGAAGATAAAGCCGGCAAGCGTTTCGAGGGTACCTACCGCAACGATGTGCGTGACGGAAGATTCGTAGAGAAAGACCGCAACGGACAGGTTACAGCCAAGGGAACCTACGAGAACGGCAAACGATTTGAAGACTAATCTCTTCAGAAAATAGAGAATTACAAAGAAATTATAAATAACGAGATAGAGAACCTTTATATTTAAATAATGTTGAATGTTGAATGTTCTGTGTTCAATGTTAAATGTAAAAGTTCAAATCTCAAAGCTTAAACTAGAATTATGGTAGTAGATACTTTAGACAATTTGGAGAAATATGTTTCTCTCAATCCACTCTTCGCAGAAGTAGTGAAGTTTATCAACGAGACTGATCTCACTAAGTTGGAGACCGGCAAGCATCCTATCCAGGGTGATGATCTCTTTGTGTATATCGTTGTAGCTCACGGTAAGACCGAGGAAGAGGCTACCATCGAGGCACATCGCCAGATGATTGATATTCAGATTCCTTTGAATACAGAGGAAACCTATGGATATTCTCCAGTGAAGGATCTCCCTGAAGTGGAATACAACGAGGCTGGAGATTGCACTGTATATCCTGGTGTGAAGGCTCAGACACTGGTAACCTGCAAGCCAGGCCAGTTTGCCATCTTCTTCCCACAGGACGGTCATCAGCCATGTATCGGCAAGGGTGATATCCATAAGGCAATCTTCAAGGTAAAGGCTTAAAAACCTTAATAAAATAGTAGAACCATCTAAAATCATGATATATGGCAACAGACAAGAAAACTTCAGCTAAAAATACTACAGCAAAGAAGACAACAGCCAAGAAGGCTACCTGCAAGGCAACCGCCAAGTGCGCTACCAAGAAAACCGTGAAGGCTGCTGCCCCAAAACATATCGGACTCGTGAAGAACGATCCATATCTGGCAGACTTTGAGCCTGCTATCGTAGGAAGACATGAGCATGCGCTCTGGAAACTCAACCAGCTTACCCGTAACGGCAAGATTACGCTCAGCGATTTCGCCAACGGATACGACTACTTCGGATTGCACAAGACGGAGAAGGGATGGGTGTTCCGCGAGTGGGCGCCAAATGCTACAGATATCTATCTCATCGGAGATTTCAACGGCTGGCAGGAAAGCCCTAAGTATTGTGCCAAGCGTATCAAGGGTACCGGCAACTGGGAGTTGAAACTCTCGGAAAAGGCAATGAAGCACGGTGATCTCTTCAAAATGAAGGTGCACTGGGAAGGTGGAGAAGGCGAGCGTATCCCTGCATGGGCTAACCGTGTGGTTCAGGATGAGCAGACCAAGATATTCTCTGCGCAGGTTTGGAACCCGGAACCTTACAAGTGGAAGAAGAAGACCTTCAAGCCTAACACCACTCCGCTGCTCATCTATGAGTGCCATATCGGAATGGGACAGGATGCTGAGAAGGTTGGTACCTACACCGAGTTTAAGGAGAAGGTGCTGCCACGTATCATTGAGGATGGTTACAACTGCATCCAGATCATGGCTATCCAGGAGCATCCTTATTATGGATCCTTCGGCTATCACGTAAGCAGCTTCTTTGCTGCCAGCAGCCGTTTCGGAACCCCAGAGGAACTCAAGTCTCTCATTGATACAGCTCATCAGAATGGCATCGCTGTCATTATGGATATCGTTCACTCTCACGCTGTGAAGAACGAGATGGAAGGTCTCGGAAATCTTGCCGGTGATCCTAACCAGTATTTCTATCCTGGCGACAGACACGAGCATCCAGCTTGGGACAGTCTCTGCTTCGACTATGGTAAGGATGAGGTGATGCACTTCCTCCTGAGCAACTGCAAGTACTGGCTCAACGAATACCACTTCGATGGCTTCCGCTTCGATGGTGTAACTTCTATGCTCTACTACAGCCACGGTCTGGGAGAGGCATTCTGCAATTACGGTGACTACTTCAATGGTCATGAGGATGATAATGCCATCTGCTATCTTACCCTTGCCAACTGTCTGATTCACGAGGTGAACAAGAATGCCATCACCATTGCCGAAGAGGTGAGCGGTATGCCTGGATTGGCTGCCAAGTTTACCGATGGCGGTTATGGCTTCGACTACCGTATGGCGATGAATATTCCAGACTATTGGATCAAGACCATCAAGGAGTTGAAGGATGAAGACTGGAAGCCATCCAGCATTTTCTGGGAGATCAAGAACCGTCGTGCAGACGAGAAGACCATCTCTTACTGCGAGAGCCACGACCAGGCATTGGTAGGCGACAAGACCATCATCTTCCGCCTGATAGATGCTGATATGTACTGGCACTTCAAGAAGGGTGATGAGAACGATATGGTTCACCGAGGCATTGCCTTGCACAAGATGATCCGTCTGGCTACAGCTTCTACCATCAATGGCGGTTACCTGAACTTCATGGGTAATGAGTTCGGTCATCCAGAGTGGATTGATTTCCCTCGCGAGGGTAACGGATGGAGCTACAAGTATGCTCGCAGACAGTGGAATCTGGTAGATAACAAGGATCTCTGCTATCACTATCTCGGCGACTTCGACAAGGAGATGCTCAAGACAATTAAGAGTGAAAAGAACTTTAACAAGACACCAGTTGTAGAAATCTGGCATAATGATGGCGACCAGGTACTCGCCTTTATGCGTGGCGATCTGCTCTTCGTGTTCAACTTCTCGCCAACCCGCTCGTTCACAGACTATGGCTTCCTGGTTCCTACCGGTTCCTACAGCGTAGTGCTTGATTCTGACAGCAAGGATTTCGGCGGTAATGGCTTGAATGATGACACGATGACGCATCTGACCAACTACGATCCACTTTATGTGAAAGACCGTAAGGAATGGCTGAAACTTTATCTGCCAGCTCGTACAGCTTTGGTGCTGAAGAAAAATTAATAGATTGATTTATGAAAAATAAAAGGAGTAGTACGGCGAAGATGCAAATCGCCTGTGCTATCATCTTTATCACATTTTCCTACGTCTACCTGGCATTTTACCAGGCAGACGTACTGGCAGTGGCTCAGCATGTTTTCTCAGGCGGTTTGACCAACTACAGTTACACGCTAGCTCCACTGCTTATCACGCTCGTACTCTATCTGCTCCATGTGGGAGTGTACGCGGTAACCCGTGTGAAACGCCGTTTCCACGGGCTTACTTATTTCCCATCATTCCTCGTCCTGACGATGATTACCGATATTCCCGTTGATGTCGACCGTCATCATTCGCTGGGGACGTGGTGGCTTATCTTGCCGCTCTGTCTGATTCTCTGGGGTGGATTGATATGGATAGCCCGACAGTTGGAACCGATAGAAACTGAGCCTCACAGCAACGGCTGGTTCTCCCGATATATGTGGGTGAATCTGACTCAGATGCTGGTGATGATTTTGCTTGTCAACTTTGTTGCAAGCAATGACCGGTTGTTCCATGAACGTATGCGCATGGAACATCTGATGAAAGAAAAACAGTATGAAAAAGCTTTGGAAGTAGGTGAAAAATCGCTCAAGACAGATTCTTCGCTGACAATGCTCCGTATAGCTTGTCTCAACGAAACTGGCGAACTGGGCAGTCGTCTCTTTACCTATCCGCTGGTAGGTGGAAGCAAGGCGATGATGCCGGATAGCGTAACCGTGAAGGCTATGATGTGGAAGGCACCAAAATGGATGCAGAAACCTTCGGCATGGATGGTTAAACATCATCTCAAGTATCGTCTGCCTGTTGACTATCAGCTTTGTGCACTTTTGCTTGACAAGCAACTCGACAAGTTCGTGGTAGAGGTGCAGAAACATTACAAGGTAACTTTGGGCAAACTGCCTGTTCATTATAAGGAAGCGTTGGTTCTTTATACGCATCGCCGCAGTAATCCAAGTATCGTTTATCATGAAAATGTGATGGATACTGACTTTGAGGATTTCCAGCAGATGGAGCATAAATATACCAACGAGACTGAAAAGCAGAATGCTCTTCGGGATACTTATGGAAATACCTACTGGTATTATTATGAGTACGGAAACAAATGAAAGTTTTAATTTAGGAGATTAATATGAAAAGACAGATATTCAGAAACTTATGGGCTTTACTGGCATTTATCCTTCTGTTGGCACCATCAGGGATGCAGGCACAGAAGAAGGAGATTGTTGCAGCCAAAGATCTGGTAAAGGCTGGCAAGGATTTGGCGAAGGCTGAGTCCAGTATGCGCAAACTCCTGACGGATTCTGCCAACCAGAATAACAAGAAGATTTGGAGCATTCTCTTCGATGCTGTGAAGAAACAGTATGAGCAGGGGAATGAAAAACTCTATCTCAAACAGGCGTATGATACAGCCCAACTCTTCAATGCAACGCGACAGCTCTTCGTTATAGCCCAGGGACTTGATTCCGTTGAGATGATTCCTAATAAAAAAGGAAAATGCGAGTTTGATTTCCGTAAGCCTCATTCTGAATATTTGAACAGGATTCGGCCAAACCTCTATAACGGAGGTACCTGGTTTATCAGAAAGCAGAAATACAAGGAGGCGTATCAGTTCTTCGACCAGTACATAGAGTGCAGTACTGCGCCGATGTTCCAATCTTATAAGTATGCTCAAAAAGACAAATATCTTTCTTCGGCAGCTTATTGGGCTGTTTATGCCGGATATAAGATGCAAGATACCAAAGCTACGCTTCATCATTCTTATGAGGCGCTGAAAGATACGGCTCATTATAACTATATGTTGCAGTATCTGGCTGAGACTTATAAACTGGAGAAGGATACTGCGCGCTATCTCTCAACCTTGAAGGAAGGTTTTGAACGGGCTCCGAAGTTCCCGTTCTTCTTCCCCCGTCTGGTTGAGTATTATTCGCAGGAAAACCAGCTCGATTCAGCGCTCGCCATAGCAGATAAGGCACTGGCGATAGCTCCCGACAATGATATCTATCTCTTTACCAAGGGTACTATTCTCCTGAATATGGGCGATTTCAAGCAGTGCATCGAAGTGAGCAAAAAGGCACTGGCTGTGAACGATTCTTTGTCTGGTGCTTATTATAACATAGGTTTGGCTTATTTCAATCAGGCGGTTGAAATGGATAAGAATTCGCAGCAATCCCGCAAAACTCATCAGGAGATTGACGGACTTTACAAGAGTGCGATGCCTTATCTGCAGAAGTACAGAACGATGGCGCCTAATATGAAGGACCAGTGGGCTTTGCCACTCTATACCATCTATCTGAACCTGAACATGGGTAAGGAATTTGATGAGATTGACAAACTGCTCAATCAGAAAAGAAAATAATGCTTCACGATAAGGAATTTGAGAAAACTTCTCATGAAAAGATAACTTCTCTTTCAGAAAAGAATACTTCTCTTTAGAAACTGATTATTAGAAAATTTATGATAGACAGAATTTTAGATAAACTGGGCATTGAGCTCAATGATATGCAGCAGGATTCCATGCAGGCAATCTTGCACGGAAACAAGGATGTGGTGGTACTTTCGCCAACTGGTAGCGGCAAGACGCTGGCTTATCTTCTGCCTCTTACCCAACTTATAGATGCAACTGATGACGAAGCACAGGCGGTGGTGGTAACTCCAGGTCGAGAACTCGCTTTGCAGTCGGCAAACGTGTTGAAGAATATGGGCAGCGGTTTGCGTGCGATGGCTTGCTATGGTGGTCGTGCTACGATGGATGAGCATCGCGTGATGAAACAGGTTCGTCCTCAAATCGTATTCGGAACTCCGGGTCGTCTCAATGATCATCTGGATAAGGGGAATCTTTCTCCGTATCACATCAAATACCTGGTGATTGATGAGTTTGACAAATGTCTGGAGATGGGTTTCCAGGACGAAATGAGCCGGCTGATTAAGTCATTGCCTGGTTTGCGTCGCCATTTCCTGCTTTCTGCTACCGAGGCAGAGGAGATTCCTCATTTCGTACACATGGGCAGGGTAGAAAAGATTGATTATCGTGTAGACGAAGACCAGGTTCCTGACCGTGTACATATATATAAGGTGGAAAGTCCGGTAAAGGATAAACTGGAGAGTCTGGCACTTTTGCTCCGTAGTCTGGGCGATCAGAGTACCATTGTATTCCTCAATTATCGCGACAGTGTAGAGCGTACCAATAAATATCTGGTGGAGCAGGGATTTTCAACCTCTTTCTTCCATGGTGGATTGGAACAGAAGGAGCGAGAGGCTTCTCTCTACCGTTTCAGCAACGGAAGTGCCAACATCCTGGTGAGTACGGATCTGGCTTCGCGCGGACTTGATATTCCTGATATAGATAACATCATCCATTATCACATGCCGGAGAGCGAAGATGGTTATATTCATCGTGTAGGACGTACGGCAAGATGGGAAGCCCAGGGCAAGGCTTTCTTCCTGTTAGGTCCTGAAGAGCATATTCCCGAATATGTAGATGCCGAGATTGAGGATTATGAGATGCCTGCTGCCGATCAGCTTCCTGCACCAGCCAAACCTAAGATGGCTACTATATATATAGGTAAAGGAAAGAAGGATAAGATCAGCAAGGGCGATATCTTAGGATTCCTTTGCAAGAAGGGTGGGCTGCAGTCGGCTGAAATCGGCAAGATTGATGTCAATGACCGTTATGCTTATGCTGCCATTTCCCGCACGAAGTTGCGCAGCGTACTGAATAATGTCAAGGGCGAAAAGATAAAAGGTGTCAAAACGATAGTGGAAGAGGTAAGGTAGTTGACAAACTGCTTCTATCTTTTCTCTGTTGCTTGCGAATGTATAATAAATGTAAAAATAGACATAAATATGCAGTTATTATACTAAAATGACTAACAAAATGAAAGAAATCTGCGCAAAACGCTAAAAATGTGCAGAAAAATTTGGTAGTTTCAAATAAAAAGTGTAATTTCGCAGGCGTAAATACAATCCAAAGGTTTACTATGTATCCTATATGGGTGTATTGTGCACTAATTTTTCCTGCTAACAGGATTATATCGTATAAAACTTAAATAATTATACAAAGATGAAGAAGTACAATTTTAACGCAGGTCCATCAATGCTTCCACGCGAAGTGATTGAGAACACAGCAAAGCAGATTTTGGATTTTAATGGTTCAGGTCTTTCATTGATGGAAATCAGCCACCGTGCTAAGGATTTCCAGCCAGTAGTTGACGAGGCAGTCTCCTTGTTCAAGGAGCTTCTTGACATTCCTGAGGGTTATTCCGTAATCTTCCTTGGTGGTGGTGCGTCATTGCAGTTTATGCAGATTCCAGCAAACTTCCTCATCAAGAAGGCTGCCTACATTAATTCTGGCACTTGGGCTAAGAAGGCAATGAAAGAGGCGAAGCATTTTGGTGAGGTCGTGGAGATCGCATCATCGTCCGACGCTAATTTCACTTTCTATCCACAGGTTCCTAACTCTGTACCAGCCGATTGTGATTACTTGCATTTGACAAGCAACAATACTATATATGGTACTGAACTCCGTGTTGATCCAGATGTAAACGTACCATTGATTTCTGATATGTCTTCAGATATCATGAGCCGTCCAGTAGATGTTTCTAAGTATACTGCCATCTATGCAGGTGCTCAGAAGAACCTCTCTATGGCTGGTGTTACCGTCATCATCGTAAAGGATGATATGCTCGGCAAGGCTCCTCGCGAGCTTCCTACTATGCTCGACTATCGTACCCACGTAGAGAAGGGCAGTATGTTCAATACTCCTCCTGTTGTTCCTATCTATACTTTGATGGAGAATCTCCGCTGGTTGAAGGCAAACGGTGGTGTTGAGGCTGCTGACAAGCGTGCTCACGAACGTGCTGAAGTTCTTTATGCTGAAATCGACCGCAACAAACTCTTCAAGGGTACTGTTGAAGAAGCATCCCGTTCTTTGATGAACATCTGCTTCGTAATGAACGATGAATACAAGGAACTTGAAAAGCCATTCTTCGACTTCGCAACAGAGCGTGGTATGGTTGGAATCAAGGGTCACCGTTCTGTTGGTGGTTTCCGTGCCAGCTGCTACAATGCACAGACCATGGAGGGTGTTCAGGCACTCGTCAAGGCAATGCAGGAATTTGAAGCACAACATTAATTTTTGAATTTGTATGAAAGTATTAGTTGCAACAGAAAAGCCATTCGCAGCGGCTGCTGTGGATGGAATCAAGAAAGAAATAGAAGGAGCAGGCAATGAACTTGTCTTGCTCGAAAAGTATACAGAAAAAGCTCAGTTGCTCGATGCAGTGAAGGATGTGGATGCGATGATTATCCGCTCTGATAAGGCTGATGCTGAGGTGCTCGATGCAGCAAAGAACCTGAAGATTATCGTTCGTGCTGGTGCAGGTTACGATAATATCGACCTTGCTGCTGCTACTGCCCATAACGTAGTAGCTGAGAATACTCCTGGCCAGAACTCTAATGCTGTAGCTGAGTTGGTATTCGGTTTGTTGGTCTTCGCTGTACGTAATTTCTACAACGGCAAGGCTGGCAGCGAGTTGAAGGGTAAGAAACTCGGTATTCTCGCTTTCGGTAATGTAGGTCGCAATGTGGCTCGCATCGCCAAGGGATTTGGCATGGAAGTAGCTGCATACGATGCATTCTGCCCAGTTGATGTTATCGAGGCTGCCGGTGTGCATGCCGTAAAGTCACAGGATGAATTGTTCCAGACTTGCGACATCGTTTCTCTTCATATACCTGCTACTCCAGAGACTATCAAGAGTATCGATTACAAGACTGTAAACCAGTTGCCTAAGGGTGGTATCCTTATCAATACTGCGCGTAAGGAAGTTATCAATGAGCCTGAGCTCCTGAAACTTCTTGCAGAGCGTGAGGACTTGAAGTTCGTCACTGATATCAAGCCTGATGCTGATGCAGACTTCGCTAAGTTCGAGGGTCGTTACTTCTCAACTCCTAAGAAGATGGGTGCACAGACTGCAGAAGCAAATATCAATGCCGGTATTGCCGCAGCTAAGCAGATTAATGCGTTCTTTGCTGATGGCTGCACAAAATATCAAGTAAATAAATAATTTTAGGATATAAGAGAGCTCATAAAGGGTGCTTCATCTAAGTACTCTTTATGGGCTTTTTATCTTTTAATTGAAGGGATTCCTTGTAATCTTAGCGTTTATATTACTTTAGAAACATTCAAATATTAATTATAAAATAAAAACATTATGGCTATTATAAAACCATTTAAAGGTATTCGCCCACCAAAGGATTTGGTTGAACTGGTAGAGTCTCGTCCTTACGATGTTCTCAATTCTGAGGAAGCACGTGCTGAGGCTGGCGATAACGAGAAGAGCCTTTATCATATTATTAAACCTGAGATCAATTTCGAACCAGGTACTTCTGAGTATGATCCTCGCGTGTATGAAAGCGCTGCTGAGAACTTTAGAAAGTTCCAGGAGAATGGCTGGTTGAAACAGGATGATAAGGAACAGTATTATATCTATGCACAGACCATGAATGGCAAGACTCAGTATGGTCTTGTGGTAGGTGCGTATGTAAACGATTATATGACGGGTGTTATCAAGAAACATGAGCTGACACGCCGCGATAAGGAAGAAGACCGTATGAAGCACGTTCGTGTATGCAATGCCAATATCGAACCGGTATTCTTCGCTTATCCTGATAATGAGGTGCTTAACGAGCTTCTTATGCGTTATGCCGCAACTTCACCGGAATATGATTTCATTGCTCCAATTGATGGCTTCCGTCATCAGTTCTGGGTGGTAAGCGATGATCAGGATATTGCCACAATCACAGCCGAATTTGCCAAGATGCCTAGTCTTTATATCGCTGACGGTCATCACCGTTCTGCTGCAGCAGCTCTGGTAGGTGCAGAAAAAGCTAAGCAGAATCCTAATCATACAGGTAAGGAGGAATATAACTACTTTATGGCTGTTTGTTTCCAGGCAAGCCAACTTACCATTCTCGATTATAACCGAGTAGTGAAGGATTTGAACGGTCTGACTTCTGATCAGTTCCTCGATGCTTTGACAAAGAACTTCGAGGTGATAGATATTGATGCAATCAATGTGAATGTTTCTGGTGATGAAGAGGGCATTCCTTGCTATGAAAAGATGGCTATTGATGATGCTATCAGCCAGTTTGGCTTGGATATTCTGAAACCAGCAGCTCTCCATTCTTTCCTCCTGTATCTGGATGGTAAATGGTATGGTTTGTTTGCCAAACCGGGAACCTACGATGATGCAGATCCAATCGGTGTGCTCGATGTGGATATTTCATCTCGCCTGATTCTTGATGAAATTCTGGGAATCAAGGATTTGCGTTCTGATAAGCGCATCGACTTTGTGGGCGGTCTTCGCGGTCTCGGTGAGTTGAAGCGTCGTGTGGATAGCGGTGAAATGAAGATGGCGCTTGCTTTGCATCCGGTTTCTATGCAGCAGATTATGGACATCGCTGACAGTGGTAAGATTATGCCACCTAAGGCAACATGGTTTGAACCTAAGTTGCGCAGCGGTTTGATTATTCACAAGTTGGATTAATGATTGACGAATTTAAGACTATATCAGATACGATAGGCGAGGGATATTACACCGAGAAAAGGAGTAAGTTTCTCGCCTTTGCTCACCATGTTACAACTGTTGACGAGGTGAAGGAAATTGTTGCCGGGTACCGTAAGAAATATTACGATGCCCGACATTGTTGTTATGCATATATGCTGGGTCCTGAACGAACAGAGTTCCGTGCCAATGATGATGGCGAACCTTCCTCTACTGCTGGTAAACCAATCCTCGGACAGATTACGAAATCAGAATTGACGGATATATTAATTGTCGTCATCCGATATTTCGGAGGGGTGAAATTGGGAACCAGCGGACTCATTGTTGCTTATCGCGAAGCAGCCATTGATGCTCTGGCTCATTGCGAGGAGGTTACGCAACAGATAGAGGAAATCGTAACCTATGATTTTACTTATCCGATGATGAATGATGTGATGAGGATTGTAAAAGAAATGAATCCGCGTATCCTCGATCAGACTTTCGATAATACTTGCAGCATCAAACTGTCTATCAGAAAAAGTGAAGCGGAACAGTTGCGTTCCCGTCTAAAAAAGCTATCGTTTGAATAGCAAATAACCGGCAGACAGATGAATAACAGCTGGGTAAATAAAAAGAGGGTGAATCATTAACTTATGATACACCCTCTTTTTGATGATTATCTCTTTAAATTTATCCCTTTTCTTCCAGTTCTTTCTGCAATCGGATGATTTCATCGCGATATTGGGCAGCTTGCATGAAGTCGAGATCTTTCGCAGCTTGCTTCATCAATGCAGTTGTATTAGCAATGCTCTTCTCCAACTCTTCCTTGCTCATACTGCGCACAATAGGGTCGGCAACGAAGGCGGCACTTTCCGGTTCCACGTAGACGCGAGGCTTAGAACCCTCAGCTCCCATCGGAACAATCTTTGCTCCCTCTTCCTTGCTTGTAGGCAATGCTGAGGTTATTGCCTTCACAATCTGTTTTGGCGTAATGCCATGGTCTGCATTGTATTTCAGCTGGATGCTTCGGCGGCGCGCAGTCTCATCTATCGTCTTCTGCATGCTGTCTGTGATGTTGTCTGCATACATGATTACCTTGCCGTTCACGTTTCGGGCAGCACGACCTGCTGTCTGAGTCAGAGAACGGTGACTGCGCAGGAAGCCCTCCTTGTCTGCATCGAGAATAGCTACGAGCGATACTTCCGGCAAGTCGAGTCCTTCTCGTAACAGGTTGACACCCACCAGCACATCGTAGACTCCTGCACGGAGATCGTTCATAATCTTTACTCGGTCTAAGGTTGCCACATCACTGTGGATATAGGCAGCCTTTACGTTGTGGTTGAGCAGGAACTCTGTGAGTTCTTCTGCCATTCGTTTCGTGAGAGTCGTAATTAGAACTCGCTCATTGCGGTGCGTTCTTGTTAATATTTCGTCCAGGAGGTCATCTATCTGATTCTCACTCGGGCGAACTTCGATTTCCGGATCAAGGAGTCCTGTAGGACGAATCAGCTGCTCTACAACCACGCCTTCGGCTTCTCTCAATTCATAGTCTGCCGGAGTTGCACTTACATAGATTGCCTGCGGAATGAGATCGTGAAATTCCTCGAACTTCAACGGGCGGTTATCGAAGGCAGCAGGCAAGCGGAAACCGTATTCTACCAGGTTCTTCTTGCGCGCCCGGTCGCCTCCATACATGGCGCCAATCTGCGGAATGCTCACATGGCTCTCGTCAACCACAAGCAGGAAATCTTTAGGAAAGAAATCGAGTAGGCAATATGGGCGCTCACCTTCATGTCTGCCATCGAAATAGCGGGAATAGTTCTCAATGCCCGAACAATGCCCGAGTTCCTTTATCATTTCCATATCATATTCTACACGCTCCTTGATGCGCTGTGCCTTGATTCCATCGCCGATACTCTTAAAGAATTCTACCTGTTTAACCAGGTCGTCCTGAATTCTTCGGATGGCACATTCCTGCTGCTCTTTTGTTGTTACGAAAAGGTTGGCAGGATAAATTTCGTAATCTTCGAACGAGGCAAGGCGGTGATAGGTGAGTGAATCCACTTCTTCGATACTGTCAATCTCATCATCCCACCATGTTACGCGCAAAACATGATCGCTGTACGCCATAAAGATATCTACCGTTTCGCCTTTCACTCTAAAGTTGCCTCGCTGCAGTTCAATGTCATTTCTAACGTAAAGTGCATCAACGAGTTTCCTCAGAAATTCATTTCTGTCGAGTCGCTGTCCGCGATGAATCTTGATGATGTTTTCCTGCATCGCTACAGGTCCGCCCATACCATAGATGCACGATACGGATGAGACAACGATGACATCCTTTCTGCCCGAGAGAAGGGCAGAAACAGCACCGAGCCGCAACTTGTCTATTTCATCATTGATGGCGAGGTCTTTTTCTATATAAGTATCAGTTGTTGGCAGATAAGCTTCCGGCTGATAATAGTCGTAGTATGAAACATAATATTCTACAGCGTTCTCAGGAAAGAAACCCTTCATCTCCTGATACAGTTGGGCCGCAAGAGTCTTGTTGTGGCTCAAGATGAGCGTAGGTTTCCCTACGTTGGCAATCACGTTTGCCACCGTAAAGGTTTTGCCCGAGCCTGTTACACCCAGCAAAACCTGAGCCGGTTCTCCTTCAAGCACTCCTTCTGTAAGTTGCCTGATGGCTTGCGGCTGGTCGCCAGTCGGCTTATATTTTGATGTAATCTTAAAATCCATTTTTCTTCCTGATTTCTTCTCAAAAGTTCTGTTTCAAGGTGCAAAATTACAAAAAAAACGCCATTAATCGTTATAAAGATTAATTTTTTACGAAAAAATGTATCTTTTCTTTTGATAATAAGTAAATTATGAGTAACTTTGCAGTTCAAAATGAGAATTATGAAGAAATTGACTCTTATCGCATCGTGTGTTGCATTGCTCCTGTCGGGTTGTGCCCACGAATATAACCAGGTATTGAAATCAGGCGATTATACTTATAAGTATGAGTACGCCAAGCAGAGCTATGCCCAGGGCAAGTATTCACGTGCCATTCCTCTTCTGCAGGAACTGGTAACGATGAAGAAAGGTTCTACCGAGGGTGAGGAATGTTTGTACATGCTGGCTATGGCCGAGTATGGTATGAAGGATTATGAGACTGCTGCAGAGTATTTCAAGAAGTATTACTCTTCTTATCCTAAAGGTAAGTTTGCTGAAAATGCCAAGTACTTTGTGGGAGAGAGTCTGTATCAGAATGCTCCGGAGCCTCGTCTTGACCAGAGCACCACGATTACAGCCATCGCAGCCTTCCAGGAGTTCCTGGATCTTTATCCTGATGCCCGACTCAAGCAGCAGGCTACAAACCGCCTTTTTGCTCTTCAGGACCTCTTGGTTGAGAAGGAGTATAAGAGTGCCAAGCTCTATTTTGATATGGGTACCTATTTCGGCAACTGTACCAGTGGCGGCAATAACTATGAGGCTTGTATCGTAACCGCACAGAATGCGCTGAAGGATTATCCATACAGCAACCGACGCGAGGAGTTTGCATCGCTCATTATGAAAGGCAAATATGAACTGGCAAAGATGAGTGTCGAGAAAAAGCAGCTGGAGCGCTACCAGGATGCTGAAGACGAGTGCTATGGCTTTATCAACGAATATCCTGATTCAAAGGACCGCGCACTTGCCGAGAAGTATATCGAGAAGTGCAAGCAGTATGAGAAAGAGCATCCGGAGACAGCTCTCGACCAGCTAGGCAATAATGCCAATTAAAAAGTATATATATATAATAAGGTAAAAACAATATAATAATAATAGTACTATAATTATGGATTTCAAAAAATCAAAGGCACCAGTAAACACAGTAACTCGCAACATTATGGATCTCTGCGATGATACCCATAATATCTACGAGAGCGTAGCTATCATTGCAAAGCGCGCTAATCAGATTTCTATCGAAATCAAGCAGGAGTTGAGCAAGAAACTTCAGGAGTTTGCTTCTTATAACGATTCTTTGGAGGAAGTTTTTGAGAACCGCGAACAGATTGAAATCTCTCGCTACTACGAGAAGTTGCCAAAGCCAACTTTGCTCGCAACAGAAGAGTTTATTGAGAACAATATTTATTGGCGCGATCCAACCAAGACATCTGCACCAATGGTTCACGAGAACGAAATTTAATATTCCAGAGCATTATGATACAGCGTAAACAGACATTATTTCTGCTCTTTGCTGTCATCGCCATTGCTATCTGTCTTTTCCTTCCTGTCGCCAGCATCGCAGCTAAGACGATGGGAGGAGATACTATGGTTTATAACCTCGGAGTGGTAGGGGAGGCAGGAATGCAGATTTCATCTACTTGCGTTCCTCTGTTCCTTCTGCTTGCCGTTTCAGCCATTATAGCATTGGTAAACATCTTTATGTACAAGAATCTGAAGCTTCAGAAATCACTCTGTTCCCTTGCCATGCTTTTTGCAGCTTTATGGTATGTAGATTATATCGTGATGTTCATGGGCCTGATTCCTGTTCCTGAAGCAGAAGGGGCTATGAAGTTTCAGTTTGCCGCTTGCCTTCCTCTGGTAGCAATCATATTCGAATGGATGGCACTGAAAGGTGTGAACGATGACATCAAACTCTTGAGAGCAGCAGACCGAATCAGATAAAAAATGCTAAAAAAGCATTTTAAAAGCGATAAAAGTTTGCTCAATTCAAATAAAAGTAGTAATTTTGCACCCGCTGTCACGAGATGGCAGCACAAAATTCAAACCTCATAAATAAATTAAATTAAAATTAAGATTTAAAAATGGCAACAAAAATCAGATTGCAGCGCGGCGGTCGTAAGAACTATGCTTTCTACAGCATCGTAATCGCTGACGTTAGAGCACCACGTGATGGTAAATTTACTGAGAAGATTGGTACTTTCAACCCTAACACCAATCCAGCTACTGTAGATTTGAATTTCGAGCGCGCACTCTACTGGGTAGAGACAGGTGCACAGCCAACAGACACAGTTCGCAACATCCTCAAGGGCGAGGGCGTTTACTTGATGAAGCACCTCAAGGGTGGCGTTAAGAAGGGCGCATTCGACGATGCTGAGGCTCAGAAGCGTTTCGACGCTTGGAAGAATGGCAAGGACGCTAAGGTTTCTGCTGTTCGCGAGGGCGACGCTAAGGCTAAGAAGGAAGCTGCTGCTAAGGAGCTCGAGGCTGAGAAGAAGATGAACGAAGCAATCGCTAAGAAGGTAGCTGATAAGAAGGCTGCTGCAGCTGCTGCTGAGGCAGAGGCTAAGGCTGCTGAGGAAGCTCCTGCAGAGGAGGCTCCAGCTGAGGCTTAATCTTCAACAGAATCTTCTTTTGAGATTTTAAAGTATAAAGGTTGAATTTCTCTTTCGGGAAATCCAACCTTTTTTTTGTTTCTTTGATTATGGGTGATAAAAAGGAAAACAGTTATTCGCATATTCTGAAATATACAGGATTGTTTGGCAGTGTGCAAGGATTGGGAATTCTTGTAGGAGTTTTGCGCAATAAATTTACAGCGCTTTTCCTCGGACCTTCGGGAATGGGACTGCTGTCTCTTTTCAGCTCTACGATTTCTGTTCTCAATTCTGCCTGTAATTTCGGAATCCCGACAAGCGGTGTTAAATTTATTTCTGAAAAGAAACATGCAGAAGGTGAGTCGCAGTCAGAAAATTCAGATATTGCCGGTGCGGTTCTTCTTGTCCGTACCTACAGTCTGATTGCTGCATTTTTCGGTGCTATCGTCTGTATTTTGCTTGGTCCGTTTCTTAATGGGTTTACTTTTTCCTGGGGTAACCATACGCTACATTTCATTCTTTTGGCGCCAACCATTTTCTTCACGATTCTGGCTGGAGGCGAAACTGCCATTCTGAAAGCAACCGGACAGTTGCGGGCGTTGGCGATGCAGGCGAGTCTGTTGGCTATTCTTCTGCTTTTGGTTTCGGTTCCGGTTTATTGGATATTTGGTGAGAGTGGTATTCTGCCCGTTCTGTTCATTTTAGCATTTTTGCAATGGGCTCTGAATTTTCGATATTCCCGACGAGTTGTAGGGTGGTCTGTAAATATGCGAAAAATGACGCTAGTTGCAGGTTTCCCACTTTTGCGACTTGGCGGAGCATTTGTACTCTCGGGTCTGATGAATAGTGGATGCGAATTTCTGGTTCGTGCCTTTTTGAATCAGCAAGGCGATCTAGAGGTTGTCGGACTTTTCAATGCCGGCATTACGATTGTCTTTGTTTATGCGGGAATGGTATTTTCGGTTATGGATCAGGATTTCTATCCCCGTCTCTCTGGCATTTCGGGTTCCAGAAAAAACGAGGAGTCTGTAAAGAAACGCAATCTCTGTGTAAACCGCCAGCTTGAGATGAATGTCCTGCTGCTGGGACCTATCGTAGCTGCTATCATTTTGGGATTGCCTCTCATTATTCCGGTTTTATACAATGCTCAGTTTATGGGGATGCTACAGATGACTCAGCTTGCTGCTGTTGCCATGTTGTTTAAGGCAGTCTATCTTCCGATAGAATATCTGCCGTTGTCGCGAGGTGATTCCAGGCTTTTTCTCATTCAGGAAAGTTTTTGCGTTATCTTGCTAATTGTCTGTGAAATAGCAGGTTATCAGTTGGATGGATTGAGAGGAGTAGGAGGGGGCATTGCCGTGGCTTATGCCATCGAGACCATCGCTGTCTTGATTTTCAGCAGAGCTGTTTATGGTTATCGGTTATCCGCTTTTGGTTTCAGATTCAGTATTTTCCAGCTTCTGATTCTATTCCTGATGCTGCTTCTTGTTTTCAAGATCAGTTATCATGATTGGCTTTATTGGCTGATTGGCGTAATCATTGCACTCCTGAGTGTATCGTTTAGTTTTAGGAAAATAAGAAAACTGCTACGATAAAATTATAAATCCAGTAGGATAAATAACTGAAGTTTCGCAAGTTTTGCCCCATACGCCCTGTTTTACTCTAATTGAGCAAGCTTTGAGCGTATTTTTTAACGTTAATTATGCTTAACGACCCTTGGGTCTTGCCTGATGAAGTTTGCGTCATAGTATTCACCTTTTTCCACGAGGGTGAA
>NZ_CDRSSE010000032.1:0-41277 GCF_977051555.1 Segatella sp. | reverse complement strand
AATACCCCACTGGAAAAATACAGAGACTTACTTCCTGATAGATGGAAAAAGCAGTAACAGCATTTGTTTAATCAGCTGTTACTGCTTTTTTTGAATTATGCAAGGTATAAACGCGGAGCCGCTTACCTTTCTTGCTCACTTCTGAAATCCCATAGAAACAAGCATAAATTAAACGGAAAGCGTGGGATCTCCTCGTTACTCGTCCCACTGATTGAGGCCTTCGCATTGCCCAGGATTGTTGAACGAGCAACGTCGAAGCCCACGCCGATATGTGTACACTTTTCCCTATACGGATATAAGACTTATCGCTTGACGCAATAAGCCATACCAGTAAAGGGATGTGGCTAAAACACATCCCGAGGGCATCTACCGTTGCATTGCTCATGACAATCCTTGAAGTTTGCGAAGTTTCAATCAGTCTAGAACAAAGCGCCAAGTAAACGCTCTATATTATGTCATGATACACCAACCCTCCCAAGTTCTCGTCTCAACTATCTCCCCTTTAAAAAGGAAGAAAAGCATCAACTCGGCGTGAGCGAACGGGTATCTGCGTGCAAAGGTAATGAAAATAATCGAAAAGTTGCATCATTTCCGATTAATATTTTCAAGAAACATAAAAATTCTGTTGTGTGAAGGCACACAACAGCCACAAAAGCACTTTATCTATTCTACTTTGAACAAATCATCCAGCACCACCTCGTTCTGAATGTTTTGCCAACCGGCATTATGCTCTACACCATACGAAGTTATCATCGAAAGATGGAGGGTCTTCTTCGTTCCTGTTGCCTGCTTGAACAACTCCCTGCGCTTGATCAACCAAGCCGCATAATCGGGAATAATGGAATAAGTACACAAGTAAAAATACAAAAGTTTACTACACTAACGCCTTTTTTTTAGGGGTTAGCGTAGTAGACTTTTGCAAATTTATAGAAGAAAGTACAGAAAAACAGCTGTTAACTGTTAACTCTGTTAACCCCTATTTCAGATTCTTATCCAGAAACTCCAGCATTTTCTCCTGCGCCTTCAAACCACAGGAATGAGGGATTTCCCAAAGCTCCGTATCCAGCAGATTTTCAGCTCCCTGACTCTTCCAAACCTTGTGCATTTCGGCAAAAGCATCTTTTACGCCGGGTACAGGGAAGAGCTTGTCTTTCGTGCCATTGATGAAGAGCATCGGTTTCGGACAGGCGAGAGAGGCAATGTGAGGATAATCCAGATATTGGCGAAGACCGGGAATGCAATTCGCAAAACCGCCATTCTCCTTTCTTCCGAATCTCTGGGTAAGTTGCGCATCCGTGGTAATCATCCAGCAGATGGAAGCACCCGCCTTGATTCTATCCGATAATGCCGAGAGCATCCACGAGCGATAGGCTCCCATCGAACAGCCCACGCATCCGATACGCTTCGCATCTACCATTGGCAGCGAAGCCAGGAACTCGGTACAGGAAATATCATCGTAAGTCATGAAGGCAGAGAGATCTCTACCCAGCATCATCATGTTGCCGGCTATCAGGTCGTATTTGTTTCTATCCACGCCCTCCTTTCTGCCTCTTTCTCCCCACATCGGAGCATCTGCCGAAAAGACCACGTAGCCATGCTTAGCCAGGTAATCGCCCACGTACTGACTATCGTAAATCAGTTTCGCCCACGCATCCGCATCATCCAGAATCTCCTGACAGAGCGCTTGCTTCTCAGGAGTATCTTTCTCTTCCGGAGTAAAGAAAGGACGAATCATCTTCTCCTTTCCGATAAAGAGATGAGCGCCATGATCATGAAGCGCATTGACTGTTGGGAATGGACCCTTGCCATCCGGAATCAGGAGATAAGCCGTAATACGGGAATAGGCGTTGATATTAAAGGCGATTTTCTGCGCCTTATATCCGTCTCTCTGTTCCTCGCCCAATACTTCCATATCCCAAGCCGCAGCTGCTTTCGGAGGCGTCATCATGCATTCGAAGACCTTCGCCTTTGCCGCCTTCTTCCACTTCTTGAAGTTCCTGATAGGACTGTTGCCCCAAGCCATCGGATAGGTCAGTTCCTTCTTCAGCGTTTCTACATAGGTAGGAATCTCTCCCTGCCATTCATACTTCTCCCGCTTCTGAAGCTTCGGCTTCGAAGAGGTCTGAGCAAGCGCCACCGATGCCTGCAACAATGCGATGATACTATATGTGATAATCCTTTTCATTCTCTTGTATCGTTTATAAGATTAGTTATTGTTTGCAAAATTAAGAAATTATCCGCAAAAAGAGCCCAATAATCTCAATATTTTTACGTACCTTTGCCTAAAACATTCATAAACAACAGATAAACATCAATCAAATAGAAGATAAAGACATGAAAATAGCAGTATTTTGTTCAGCAAATAAGAATATCGACCCCGACTTCTTCACTTTGACTGAAGAGTTGGGAAAGTGGATGGCAGAGAACGGCCACGACCTGGTTTTCGGCGGCTGCAACTCCGGTCTGATGGATTGCATCGGCAAGGCAGTGAAAGCGAATGGCGGCAGAACCATCGGTGTAGTTCCTACGCTTGTAGAGCGAGGCGGCAGAACCTTCCCTGACCTCGACATCGAGATTCCGTGTGATAATCTCAGCGACCGCAAGGACCTGATGCTTGCCCAGAGCGACATCTTCGTAGCCCTTCCTGGCGGCATCGGCACCCTGGACGAAATCTTCACCATCGCTGCCTCCCACACCATCGGCTACCATCACAAGATGGTGATTCTCTACAACATGAAAGGCTTCTGGAACTCCACCATCGCCCTGCTGGATGACATGGCAGAGAAAAGCATGATTCGCGGCGATTGGCGAGATGTAATTGAAATAGCGGATAATCTGGAAGAACTAGCTAAGCTCTGCGAGGGATAGAAACAACTTTTTGTATATCAACCACAAAAACAAGATTTGCAAATTAAGCATGTTTCAACATGCTTAATTTGCACTAATACAAAATTCCATACAAAGAGTATGGATAAATTTCAATTATTCATTAAACGCCAGGCTCTCCACAAACATTTTCAATTTATCAACCAGATATAATGGAAGATTGAGCAAATCATCGTCCTTCCTCATGTTAAGAGCAGAAAGACGAACTGATAGTTTAGGGAGATATTGCTTGCGATAATACGCCAGGCTCTTCGCCGTAACATTCTTGTCAGCCTTCACCTCGATAGGAATGATTTTACCAGCATCCTGCAACAGGAACTCCACTTCTGCCGTATTGCCAGAAGTCCAATAATAATGCTGACTGCCATACTGGCGAACCAAAGCCTGAAGGACATAGTTTTCTGCCATCACCCCCTTGAACTCCGTAAAGAGATTGTCGCCCATCAATACAGTAGTAGCATCCAAATCAAACTTGCGCCCCAATAAGCCCACATCATTGAGATAAAGCTTGAAGGCATTGTCTTTTTTATAGGCAGAGAGCGGCAAGCGAGGAGTTTCTATCGCCGAAACCCGATGCACCAATCCAGCCAGGCACAACCATTCGATGGCTCCCTCATACTCACGTGCCCTAGCCCCTTTCTGAACATCAGCATAACGGAACTTCTTGTCCTCACGAGCAAGCTGATTCTGCAAATTGCCCCAAACCTGAAACACACGTGGGATATCCTTGTTGCTGATGTGCTTGGCAAAATCAAGAGAATAAGACTGGAGGATAGCATCCTGAACCACTTTTACTTCCGCCCACGAACGAGTGTCGATGTAGGCACTTACCGCCTCGGGCATTCCGCCTAACACAAGATACAACTTGTAAGCATCTATCAGCTGCTGGTGCAACACCTCGGGCACAGCCATCACCTCGTCTATCATCTGATAAGAATGATAGAGCTGGGCATCTGCCACCCTCAGATATTCAGCAAACGATACGGGATGAAGAGTCATGAAGTCAACCTTACCCACAGGAAAAGACGCTCCTGTACGATTAAGAGCCACACCCAGGAGTGAACCTGCGCACACAACAGCGTACTCCGGAGCATCCTCACAGAAATACTTCAAGCTATTCAATGCTTCATTGCATTCCTGAATCTCATCAAGAACAATCAGAGTGGAAGTTGGAAAAATTTTCTTCCCCGTCATCAGCTCCATCGACTTAATGAGTTTCAAAGGCTCCTTGGTACGTTTAAAATCCTCCTTCACGGCTGGCATCGTATCGAAGTTGATGTAAACCATATCCTCAAAGCATTCCCTGCCAAACTTCTTCAATGCCCACGACTTACCTACCTGGCGTGCGCCCTGCAACACCAATGGTTTGCGACGCGGATTCTCCTTCCACGCCTTCAATTTATCTAGTATTTCTCTTTGTATTTCTGCCATAATTTCTTCGTTAATATGATTTTTCGGCAAAAATACACATTTTTCATATCAAAAAGTGGCAAACTTGCACATTTTTAACATTAATTAGGATTAGAACCTATAAAACAGAGAATTCAAATAAAAAAGAAAGGGCGGAAAAACAACTGTTAACTGTTAACTCTGTTAACCCCAGTTGTTCTTCCGCCCTTGATATTTTCTTCAAGACCATCTATTCCTTATTTTCTTTCCCCAAGAGGAAATCGGAGAGGCTCATCATCAGAATGCCTTCTTCATTATAACCCGAACGATACCTATCCCCTACGATTATCAGTTTGCGGAAACCATCGTTTACATTCAATAGAGAAGCCTGCTCCTGATCTACCTTCTCCTTATCAGGCAAGGCGTAAGCCGACTGGATATAGAGACGCTCATCATGACGGTTCACCACGAAATCTATCTCAAGATTCCTACGCTGCAGCTTGCCATTTTCATCCCGCTTGAAGCTCTCCACTACGCCTACATCCACACCATAGCCTTGTTTCCGAAGCTCATTATAGATAACATTCTCCATAATATGAGTGTATTCTATCTGTCGGAAATCAAGCACAGCATTTCGAATACCTAAGTCCTCGAAATAATACTTGGTACCAGCACCTATGTACTTGCGACCTTTCACATCATAGCGCAAAGCCTCGCTGATAATGAAGGAATCCTGCAGATATTCCAAATACTTGCTGATAGTATTGCCACTTATCTCTACTCCACCAGCCGACTTAAACGTATTGGAGATTTTCAAGACATTGGTACAAGAACCTATCGTAGATGCAAGGAGACGTACCAGCTCTTTCATTCCCTCTGGATTCTTCAAGCGATTACGGTCCAAAACATCTTTCAGATAAACAGTCTCATAAATCTCTCGAAGATAGTTTTGCTTGGCTTCAGGGCTTTCCATCTGCACCACAGCAGGCAATCCACCATACAGATAATAAGTTTCCAAAGCTTGTTGCATCTCTCCTCCTACAACCTCGTAGTATTCAGAAAAACTCAATGGGTGAATACGGATTTCCCATCCTCGCCCTCTGAACTCTGTGATTACATCCTTTGACAAGAAACGGGCATTGGAACCAGTTACGTACACCTCAGCATTCTCCACATGGAGATAAGAATTGAGCACATCCTCAAACTCCTTTACCATCTGAACCTCATCAAGAAGAATGTAATACTTCTCCTTGTCAACCATCCGAACATCTATATACTCTAAGAGTGCATCCGGGTCACGGAGTCTCTTGTTTCTGCGGTCTTCAAGATTTACTTGTATGATATGATCTTCCGCAACACCTCTTTCGAGCAAATGCTTACAAAAGATGTTGAAAAGAAGAAAAGATTTACCACATCGGCGGATGCCAGTGATAATCTTAATCATCCCATTGCCTTCGGCAGAGATGAGCTTATCTAGATATTCCTTGCGCTCAAAATACATCATTTCACTGAAAATTTTTGTGTCAAGACACGTATTTTTGCAGCAAAAGTACGTTTTTTACACGACATCACCAAGTTTTATCGGGGATTACACGGAATATTTAAAGGTATTTAAACAAAGAAAGAGCGGAAAAACAACTGTTAACTGTTAACTCTGTTAACCCCCAGTTGTTCTTCCGCCCTTTCTTTTGGCAAAGCCGGCCTTCTTAATCCAGCCTTTACTTCAGCATCCATTCCCAAGCAGGAATTATATGCACCGTCTTCCCATCCACGGTAAGTTCCTCTTTCTCATTCAGCGTAATGATGTAACCCTCTGATAAATCATAGATTTCCATCGCCTCCTGCAGGCCCTCTATCTCACGCTTGCGAGTCTTCTCATCATCCATCTTCACCGTAACCTGGTAAGCCTGGGTAATCCTTACACCTTCTCTCACCACAAAGTCGCACTCTTTCTTATCGGCATGATAGAACAAGTCGCAACCCCTTCGCAGCAATTCTATGAAAACGGCATTCTCCAGTTTCACGCCATTGTTATCCGTGACATTGAACCCCATCCTGCTGATGATGGCATTATCTATAAAATACACCTTCTTCGGACTCAACATCTGGGTCTTTACCGATGGAGCATACTTCAGCAACTGGAATATCATGTAGGTTTGCTGAATATATTCCAGATAGTTCTTGATGGTTTCGGGATGGCGGATGCCCACTATCTTTCCCAGCGAGTTATAGGTAACACGCTTGGTGGCATTACTGGCAAGATAAAACGCAAGCTCTTTAATTTCCTTGTCGTTCGTAAGACCATTGCGAGCCATCACATCCCGGAAGATAATGCTCTCATAAAGTGAGGATAGGTAACTGACGGAACCCGTCTGAAGATATTTCGGGAAACCACCCCTCTCCAAGAAATCACGGAAATGCCCCAACAGCTTGGAACGACTCGCCATCAGATAGAAATCCTTCTGCGAAGGCTCAATATGCTCCAACTGCAGGTATTCGGCAAAAGAGAAAGGATAAACCTCTACAGAGATATAACGCCCTGTGAGATGAGTGCCCATCTCCTTGCTCAGCATCCGGGCATTGGAGCCAGTCACCACCACCTTATTGCCTTCATTATAAAGTCTTCTCACAAAGGTTTCCCAACCCGCAATGTTTTGAATCTCATCAAAGTAATAGGTGTGTTGCTCGCCGAAAAGTTCAAAGAAGCATTCCTGCAAGGTAGCAAAATCTTCAAGCTTAAAGTTGACGAGACGCTCATCGTCAAAATTGAAGAAGAAATCTTTCTCCTCCAACTTATCACGCAGTTGCTGCAGCAACACCGACTTTCCACATCGCCTTACACCAGTTATGATAAGGATTTCCGAGGTGGTAAGCCATTCCTCTTCTATGTGTCGAGGGATAGCATCCTGCATAAGATGCTTGCAGTTTTCCTGCTGCTCAAATATTATTTGTTTCAACAGTTCTTTCATTGCTCTACTATTTTATGATTCGTGGGCAAAAATAAGAAAAATATCTGAAAGTAGCAAGAGAAAAACAAAAATCTTTCATTCTGAATGAATAATTTTCCAAAAACCTTTCATTCGGAACGAATACTTTCGTTCAGAATCTTTCATTCTGAATGAATAGATTTCGATTAATACTTTAAAAAACAAAGAAAAGAGCGGAAAAACAGCTGTTAACTGTTAACTCTGTTAACCCCAGTTGCCTTTCCGCTCTTTTATAATAATCTCTAACAAGAAATCTTTTACTCCGCCAGCAGCTTCTCGGCCATAGCCTTACCCAGAGCCTCGCACTGCGCCTTTACCTCTGGAGTAATCGCCTGCTTCATATCTACAGGCTCGCCTACTGGCTCGTAGTGGAGCTTGGTTTCGTTCCATTCCTGAATCTTTGCTACAGCCTTGCTTGCCCAGCAATGAGAACCGTACCAGCCAAGGAGGTGGTTCTTGATGTCCTTATTGGCAAGCTCGGAGAGGAGAACCTCCATCTCGTGATAAAGACCGGCATTGTAGGTTGGAGCACCCACGATGAGACCCTTGTAGCGGAAGATGTCGCGCAGGATGTAGCTGTGGTGAGTCTTCGAGATATTATACATCACGATGTTCTTCACGCCTGCCTTGCTTGCTGCACGGGCGATGATTTCTGCCATGCGCTCGGTGTTGCCGTACATGGTGCCGTAGCAGATAACCAAGCCCGGCTCCGTCTCATACTTCGACATCTTATCATACATGCCGATAACCTTCTCGATGTGCTCGTGCCAAACAGGACCATGGGTAGAGCAGATGTAATCCAGCTCCACGCCAGCCAACTTCTTCAACGCATTCTGAACAGGAACGCCATACTTACCCACAATGTTTGAGTAGTAGCGAACCATCTCCAGCCAGAAAGTCTCGCAGTTGATTTCCGTATCGATGATTCCGCCATTCAGCGCACCGAAGCAGCCGAACGCATCGCCCGAGAAGAGCACCTTGTTCTTCGCATCCAGAGTAACCATGGTCTCTGGCCAGTGAACCATAGGGATGAGAACGAAGCTCAGCTCGTGGTTGCCGAGAGAAAGGGTTTCGCCATTCTTCACCTCTACCACATCATCAGTTACGCCATAGAAGCCTTCGAGCATTCCCAGGGTCTTCTTGTTGCCCACAATCTTGATGTTAGGGTAATATTTCTTGATGAGGGCGATGGAGCCGCTGTGGTCAGGTTCCATGTGGTTGATGATGAGGTAATCGATTTCGCGGTCACCAATCACCTCGTGAATGTTCTCGAGGAACTGGGTGAAGAAATCTACCTCTACAGTATCTACCAGCGCTACCTTCTCATCGTCAATGATATAAGAGTTGTAGCTCACTCCGTTAGGCAAAGGCCAGAGGCCCTCAAAACGATGCTTGTTGCGGTCGTTTACGCCTACGTAATAAATCTTGTTTGTAATTTCTGTCATAATCTTTATCTATTATTTATTCTTTCAAGTATTGTTTTTTGTCAAGTATTATTTTTTTGTCAAGAATTTAAGAATTAGAGAATTTTTCTTTTGAATGATTGAGAATTACAAGAGGTTGACTTTGTCAACCCAACTTCCTGAAATTCTAAACAATTCATTGGAATATCAGTTCCCAAGCAGAATGAAATTCTCTAATTCTTAAATTCTTGATTAAAAAAAATCGTCCTAAGCAGAATGAAATTCTTGATCAAAACTTATCTGAGTTCCTTCTTCTTTTCTTCTCCGAATTCCTTGGAAACATAATTGTAGATGTCCTTGCAGCATTCGGTGGAGAATTCTTGAGCCGAAACAAGGAGACTGTCCCATTGCTCCTCTGTCAATCCACGGTCGATGTCCTCGCGGGTGATTCCATCCTTGATTAATCCGAACACGAAGCCCGCGTTGAAATTATCGCCGGCTCCGATGGTACTCACCGGTTTCATCTTCTCCGAAGGATAACTCTTGGCAAAGCCGTTCTCGGCACGAACCTCTACAGGCTCAGCACCCTGGGTGCAGATAAACTTCTTGCAGTAGAAACTGATTTCAGCATTATAAACCTTATCCGCCTCCGGTTTCTTGTAGAGGATTCCAAAGTCCTCGTGGCTTCCGCGTACGAAATCAGCCATCTCCAGGTTCTCTATCAGATTAGGCGTAATCTTCATGATTTCGTTCTGATGAGAAGCACGGAAGTTGATGTCGTAATAAAGAATGGCGCCGTGCTCCTTCGCATACTCCAGGAAGCCGGCAACCTGAGGACGGACCACAGGATTCAGGGCGAAGAACGAACCGAAGAGCACGATGTCGCCAGGATTGATTTCCGGTGTGGCAAACTCCAGCTGGTCGTGAGGATGATCTTTATAAAAGATGTAGTCGGCATTGTTGTTCTCGTCGAGGAAAGCCAGCGAGAGCGGCGACTTGGAATCTGGGAAGATGCTCACATTGTCAGCATTCACCCCATTATCTCTCAAAAACTGAATCACATACTCTCCTATGCGGTCGTTGCCAGCCTCGCTGATAAACGAAGCATTCACGCCCGCACGTCCCAACGAGATGACTGCATTGAATGATGAGCCACCCGGTACTGCCTCTATCGGCTTGCCGCCCTTGAAGATGATGTCAAGCACGGTTTCTCCTATTCCTATTACTTTGCGCATTGTTTTTGTTGCCTTTTTTTGTTTTCAGGGAGCAAAGATAAGTCTTTTTGGCGATAATGCAAAATAAATGACTAATTTTTTGGATAAATTACATTTTCCATGTAACTTTGCACCTTGAAATGAAATACATTACTTATACACTCGATAATGGACTCCGCATCATCCACCTGCCTTCAGACAGCAAGGTGGTGTATTGCGGTTACCAGATTAACGCCGGCACCCGAAACGAGGAGCCAGGCGAAGAAGGACTTGCCCACTTCTGCGAGCACGTTACCTTCAAGGGCACAGAGCGCCGAAAGGCGTGGCACATTCTCAACTGTCTGGAGAGCGTGGGAGGCGACCTGAACGCCTACACCAACAAGGAGGGCACGGTTTATTACTCCGCCATCCTCAAGGAGCACATCGCAAGAGCCGTAGACCTGCTCACTGACATCGTTTTCCATTCGGTTTATCCGCAAGCGGAAATCGACAAGGAGGTAGAGGTTATCTGCGATGAAATAGAGAGTTACAACGATTCTCCTGCCGAACTGATTTATGATGAATTCGAAAACATCATCTTCAAAGGTTCGCCGCTGGGACATAATATCCTGGGAACTGCCGAGCAGGTTCGCCACTTTACCACAGAGGATGCATTGCGCTTCACCAGGAAGCTTTATCGGCCGGATAATGCGATATTCTTCGCTTACGGGGATATTGATTTCAAGAAGCTGGTGAAGCTTATCGGGAGGGCGCTCGCAGATGATGAATCGGGCAAACTTGCTGAAGAAAATCTCCCACAGATTTCACAGATTACACAAATCTCCGGGGATGAGAATTCCATTGCTGCAGAAAAATCTGTGAAATCTGTGTCATCTGTGGGACCTAAAAATTATTCATCTGTGGGACCTGAAAAATATCCATCTGTGGGGAATGAGATTGCTGGGCAAACAATCGTGAAGCAGAAGAATACGCATCAGGCTCATGTGATGATTGGAACCCGGGCTTACGATGTGAACGACGACCGCAGAATGCCGCTCTATCTGCTCAACAATATGCTGGGCGGACCGGGAATGAACGCCAAGCTGAACCTCGCCCTGCGCGAGCACAACGGACTGGTTTACACCGTAGAGAGTACGATGGTGGCTTATGGCGATACGGGCATTTGGAGCATTTATTTCGGCTGCGATGAGCACGATGTGAAGCGCTGCCTCAGACTGGTTCGCAAGGAACTGGATAAATTCATGCAGAAACCGCTGAGCGAGGCGCAGCTCAAGGCCGCCAAGAAGCAGATTAAGGGACAGGTAGGCGTGGCTTGCGACAACCGCGAGAACTTTGCCCTCGACTTCGGCAAGAGCTTCCTTCACTATGGCTGGGAGAAGAATGTAGACCGACTCTACGAGCAGGTGGATGAGATTACTGCCGAACAGATACAGGCTGTGGCCAAAGAGTTGTTTGATAAAGACAGGCTCACCACGCTGATTTTCAAATAAATAAGAAATAAAGAAGGCAACAACTTGGGTCGTCATGCGACTTCCCTTGTTGCTGCCTTCGTAATTTAATGAATTAAAACTGTTTTTTCTAAAACAACTAACAATTAACCTAAAAACTTAAACCTAAAAACCTAAAATGAAAATCTATAAAACCTAAAACGAATTCTTAACAATCTATATATGAAATCCCCAATCAGAATTTATCACGAAAACTCCCAGGGGACAAGTATGAATTTCAAATGAAAAGGAGTTTTTACTCTCCTCTCTGATTTCGGAAGCCCCTTTGGCTCCCTACTGTGTTTTTTACTCGGCCGTGCATTGCTGCCAGCCATTTTTTTAATCTCGGCTCTTTTGGAGCCCTTCGCATGGCTAATCTCCGATTAAGCCAACTTGTTGTTAATAGCACCAACTTCAGCTACACATGCAACAACTACTGCGATAATCATTCCTAATACTAACATAATTTTTTCCTTTCTTAAATTTGTTATCTTAAATATACAATCTTGTAGTTTTACCTAACAAAATCTTAACTCTCTTTATTTCTTACCTCCCGAAGGAGGATTTCTATGCTCTCTTAGCTTCGTAGCTTATTTGCCGCAGTTCATTCCGAGGTTCATACCTGCGCAAGCAACTACTGCGAATGCTACTACTGCTACTGTCATTATCCCGAACATTACCATAATCTTTTTCCTTTCTTTTAACCTCTTAATCAGTCTCTTCGAGATTTTCTAGAAGTCCTCGTCCGAATCTCAGAACCAGGTTCCGAACCGGTCTCAAACTTGTCTCGAATCGATTTCATAAGTTATCCTTACTGAATCAATCTTTTATCCTTTTTTCTTTTTCTGGTGCAAAGGTACAACTTTGTGTGCGCACACACAAGCTTTTTAAGAGAAAAGTTTCAAAAACCCTTGTTTTCTTGATTAAGGTCAAGAACATTTACATTCTCATTACAAAATCAGGCTATTTTTAAGTTTTTTGCCCTTCAGGGCGAGGGGCGTGGCATTTTACCACACCCCTCTTCACTGGCTCTATGCTGCCATTTCCGGCATTCCGTAGTGCCCGTACTTGGCGATGAAACGGGCGGTCTTGGTGTAGGTGCCGTCCTCGTTCTTCATGATGAAGCCACGCTTCTTCCAGTTGCACAGCAGGATGGCAAGCTTCGTCTTGGTGCCATGAACCTGACAGATGTTCTGAATCTCAGTCTTATCAAAGGTGTCGTGAACGAAGAGAAGAAGATTGCTCACGCCGGGAGTATGACAGATAGAACGGTTGTCTGCATCTATTGCCTCCTGCATCTGATTGCCGAAGAAACGCATCTTGCACCACAAATCATACTTCACGCTCCATACGATGAAATCCTCTATCGCCTTCTCCCACTTCTCGCCATTCGCCAGATAAAGCACCATCGCGCGGCGGAAACCATTCGCCAAACCACGCTTGGCAAACTCGGCGTAAGGCTTGTTGTAAGCCAGCTGAGCCATCTCCATGATCTCATTCTCCAGACGCTCGATGAGCTGGCGAGCCTTACGGCACTCCTTGAAACCGCTGGCTGCGTTCAGCTGCTGGATGTAAGGAGAAAGCTGCGACTTGAACTGCGCATCATAACTGCCCACCTCCGGACGCGGAGCGAAATCGGGACGGATGATGGTGGCAAGCGAAAGTCGGCTCACGGCTCCATCAGCCACCTCACGAACCGAGAAGAACTTCTGCGTAACGGCAATGGTGCTCGAAGCATTCCAGTTGAAACGGGTCTTTACGCGGGCTGTAACGCTCTTGGTTCCTACGCGCTCCTGACCGTCCTCTGAATTGTCCCAGCAGAGGCGAATCAGCTGGCTAGGGTCGTTGAACTTTCTGAGCATGTCTACCTCGTCCATCTTGCAGTAGAGATAAGCATCGCCAGCCTTCTGCACATCGTCGAGGCGCTGGATGTAGGCAGCGCGCGTCAGGTCGGGCGAAACGATGCGGATGCAGATGTCTTCAGGGCGCACAGGCTTCTTCTTGTTGTCGCCCATGGTGTTCACCTCGTCCTTCCATTCCTGCTCCTTCTGGCGGTTCACCTTATCCATCTGAACCAGATCTTCGATGATGCAGTCGATAGGTCCGTTAACCAGCGATTTGCCCGACGACATGGCTGCAATGAGCAGATTCATCATCGCCGCCTCGTGCACCTGATTATCCGTGTAGCGGAAGGTTACGCCCTTGAGATGAGCGGCAAGCGGAGGGAAGACCGCCATTGCCACAGCCGCCTTGAAATCGGCAGGCACCTTGCTGGTGAGCAGTTTGATGAGCTTAGGCAACTTGGCTGGCAACTGAGGAGGAACATCGGCGTAGATTCCCGCCTTCTCGGTGGTCTGCTTGGCAAGATGATTCTTGCGGGCAGTCTCTACTGCCAACTTCACCATATCCGGAATCACGGTAGATTGTGCCACCTTGCAGGCATTCTCTACGGTGGCGAACGCCTTCGCCTCGTCTTCTCCGAAGGTTTCTATTACCTGCTTGATCCAAGCCGCCTCACTATTACAGATGTATCTCAGCAGGCAGGCTTCGCGATAAATGAAGTTGTTGCGGTTGCCGTGGGCAGGAGCGCCGCCCATCAAATCTACCAGCACCTTCACAATCTCCTCGTAAGGAACGCCGTCGTAGGTCTGCTCATACTGCACGGCATTGGCAGCCCGTCTCGCCTTCTCCTCCTCGCTCTCTATAGGTTCGAAGTCTACGGTTGGAGCGGCAGATGCATTCTGAAATGACTGGCTCTGAGAAGATGCATTCGAAGATGCTGAGCTCTGAGAGGCTCCTGACCGGGCAGAATCAATATCCAGCGGACGGCCGTCAATATCCAGTCCTCTCTTGCGGTAAGCCTCACGGTATTCAGCCACAGCTTCCTTATCCAGGCGCTTGTACCAGTCGTTGGCAGTGTAAATCTGGCTTGCCGCATCGGTAATGAAGATGATGCGCTCAGGGGTTACGCAGCTAGAGTCTTCGGTGGCGTGGATGAGTTTGCAGAAGGCACTCTGAGCCTCAGCGATGGTCATTCCTACCGGGATGCGGATGTCGATGTGGGCCTTGTTGCGGGCTGAGCGCTCGATGTGGAGCACCTTTCCCTTCCAGAGTTCGATGTCTTCGGCTGAGAAGATTTTCTCTCTGAAGAATTTCTCTGTAGGCTCATCAAACATTCCGTTCAGCAACAGGGCGTTCTTCACCGCCGGCTCAACCTCCTCAGGGTTATCAATATCCACGGTTGTCTGGAAGGTGAAAGCCTCTGGGTCGATGAACTTCTGGGCGCGATGATCTTCGAGGAAGTGGAAGTAGTGAGGCGAGCGGAAAGGCAGCTGCTTCTTGAGGTCAGTAATCTTGCGGTCGAGCTGCTGGTAGGTTTCGCCTGCCTTCATCTCCTCCTGCTTCATCTGGTTTTGCTGGGCGGTGAGTTCACGGATCTGACCTACGAGCTGTGCGAGCCAAGGCTGCTTGGTAAGCTCGGTGTAGTAATCGAGGAGATGGGATGAAATCTGTCCCATGTTCGCTCTGCGGTTAGGGTTCATTGCGATGATGCGGCTGCTGAGCTGCTTGCATTCATCAAAGGTCATTGGTTTGTTTTCTTTCATTACACATTTTTTATTTTTAGTAGTCATTAGACAGGCTCTTTGCAGAAACCTGCCGCCTTCCAGTCTGAAAAGCGGTGCAAAGATAATAAAAAAAAGAGCCGTTTGCAAGAGTTTGCTCGAGCAAAAAAGGGCGCGGTATAATGGAAGAATGAAATGGTATAAAAGATTTAGAAAACGGTATAAAAGGGGTATAAAAGATAAGAGAAAAGGACAAATAACGGGACTTGCAAGATAACTACAACGCACGCTATATTGCAAGATTACACCCACACGCCCTTTCAGGGCGTATGGGGTAAAAGATCCTCTAAATATAAATGCTTTTTATAGGCTTGTTCATTCATAAGGTTCATGAAGGCTTCTACAATATCGCAATAATGATAGAACTTGTCGGCTCTTACCTTGCCCCAGTCCTTCTGAGTAAGAGTCGCCCACTTCAGAGCCTTATGATCGCTAAACGGAACTACATCTGTTTGCGTCAGATCCTTTCTATGACAGTGTGGAGCCAATTCTATCGGATGTAAGCCTATCCTATCATATAGACTTGACAAATGTTCGCAGAAGGCAGTCTGACTTCTAGAATCAAATATCTCAAAATCGTTCATTAAGCGAAATACCGGATACCAGTCGGATTGACTCCTAATTAGCGTATCATGATCATTCTGTTTCCGATAAGCTGCCATCTTCTGGATGGCTTCATCAGCCAATTCCTTGAGCAACTTCTTACGCACTTCACCCGAAGGCTTCGCCCCCACAATCTTCATCGCCCGCAACGACTTCTCATCACCGTGCTTGCCCCACTGCTTCACATCGTTCACCCTGCCGTTCATAATCATCAGCACGATGCCCGAGAGCAGCTGGAGCATCTTCTTTCTAGGCACACGCTTATAAAACACCTGACGGAGGAAATCTACAGGGTCGGTCTTGAACGTTGGGTAGAGATTGTGGGGGAAGGCGTGCAGCTGCTGTTCTATGGCGTCCAGCTGGTCTTTATAATCGTAGGTGCCCGTCTGCTTCTTCTTGATGGCATTCGGGGCCTCTACGAAGAAAGAATAGGCCGCACGCTCGCGGTAAGCCGAACTGGTGATAAATCCCATCTCGGTAAGCAGAACGGCCCGGAGGCGCTGCAGTTCATCATCATCTATCTGCTCCAGCTTATGAAGGATGCGGTTTCTTGCCTGCGTCATTTCGCGGGAATAATCGCTGCGCTGGATTTCGAGGAAGCTGCTGAGCCGCTCCCTTGCCTCAGAAAGGCAGTCGGCAAGCTCCTCGCGGAGCATCGCCTCAGTTTCTGCATCAAGAGAACGGTTCTCGGTCTCAGAAGAGGTTTTATCGGATGCAGAGGAACCTTTATCGGATGCAGAAGAGCCTTTATCCGAAGCGCCTTCAGAGAGCGTATTCTTGAGGCGGATGATGCTGTTGATGACGCCTTCGAGCATCATGGTGCAGTCGCTGAAGCGGGTGAGCTGTTCGATGGGCAGCACAGGACCGGAATATTTCCAGTCATCATAAATCTTATCATCATATATTTCGCGGCGCGCCTGCTCTATCTCCTCATCAGAAACATCAGAGAGTGCCCTCACCATGAGCTGCAATCCAGCCTTATCGCCCTCATTCTTGCTGTTGCTGCCAATGCAGCGGGTGCGCAGATTCCGCTCCTTACGGGCGATGATGAGGGCACGCACGTCCTCGCCTTCCAGGGCTGAAACATAGCCTATGAGCTGCTGTTTGTCATAAGCTTTCACCGCCAGCATGTCGAAGGTGTTGGCGTCATCGGGGACGAGGCAGATGGTTCTTCCCTCTGCTTCTTTAGCATACTCTACCTCATGGCCTTTCACGTCATTATGGGTGAGTCCTACGATATGGAATGTGAGATTCTTCATTTTATGTTGTTATTATTGTTTTTACGTTGTTTGCCGTCAGCCTACAAAAGTAAGGTTTTTCGGTGAAACTACCAAGCATTCTTGTTTAAATTTCCTAAAAGCAGCTGAGGGGTTAACAGGGTTAACAGTTAACAGCTGTTTTTTGCATGGTCCCCCTCGCGTACCTTATTATATAATAATATATATACTTATTTTTATATAAGTGTGTGGATGGAAGTATGCATTTTTGGGGTGTTAACTGTTAACCTGTTAACCTTTCCCTCCCGGAACGCCCCCTCTTGCATCAGAACATTCTCTCTCCCGAAGTCCGTTTTCAGATGGCTGGCTGAACCATGGAAGAAAAAGCCCAAAAGCCCTGCTAGAGCCCGTTTTACGGCCTTATATGATGACTGGCGAGAGGCATAAATGATGACTGATGCGAGGCATAAATGATGGCTAAAAAGGGGCTAAATGACGTCTCACGAGGGGATGGTTCATGCGTCGCGACGGAAGAAATATTGCGTCGCGATGGAACAAGGAATGCGTCGCGACGGAAAAAAATCTGCATCGCGAAGCAGAAAAAAGGCTCTTTAGAGCAGTAAAACTATGAGTTTCGGGGCAGAAAGCTATGAGTAAGTTTTGTTAACTGAAGGAAAGCAACAAGGCGATACTCTTCTCTTATAGGAAGAATATCGCCTCGTTGCCTTCATTGAAAAGGAGGTCTAGGATGCTCATATTGGGCTGAAAACCGTATTTTTGCTCGTAAACCTGGTAATAGCGCTTCGACTCGAATTCGGGATCAGGAAGGGGTTTCTTAGGGCGAATCGCATCGCGGAAATCCTTGATTTCATTCTCTGCTCCCATTTCTTCACGCTGAATGTACTCTTCGGTAACGCTTATCTTGGGACGGATGTCGAGGAGTTCTATCATCTTCTCGGTTGTCTCCATGTTGAAATCGAAGAGGAACTCGTATTTCTTCTCGTAGAGGGGGCGGATATCGTCCTGGTAATACTCGAAGAAAGGACTCTCGCCATAGGCGGAAAGGAGCGCATTCCAGTGGACGTGGCGCCAGTTGGCGTGGTCGGAGATGCGGATGTCCTTCATCGACAGGGAGATGTCGTGGTTGGTGGGGATGGTGAGCGAGAGGGGGCCGTTGGTGGTAGGGATGAGCATGCGGTTACGATAGGTTTGCTTGATAAAGCTCTCGTGGCGCTCTATCAGGCATTCATCGTAGCGGTTCAGCTTCTGGTACCACTGGATGGGGCCGAAATATGTGGAGGAAAGAAGGGCTTTCAATTTACTTTGAACTTTGAGATTTGAACTTTGAACTTTATGATTACTTGGAACTGGGAACTTTGAACTTGAAACGTTGAACTTGAAACGTTGAACTTGAAACGTTGAACTTGGAACTTTATGATTAGCAATAAGTTGCTTGAGTGGCAGCATATCATAAAGTTCAAAGTTCCAAGTTCAATGTTCAATGTTTAAAACAGCTTATGGGCTTTGCCTATCATCTGGTGCTTATGAACGAGCTGCTGGCCGGTTGGCGTCTTCAAGAGATAGAAGCGGCAATCCTTGCAGCCGCAGCGCTTGCAGCATACGGTTGGGATGATGAACTGCACGGTGTCGATGCGCAGCGTATCGCCCGGAAGCTTCTCTATCCTGCCTATGAAATGAGACTCGAAGACGCGCTTGCGACGCTGGTTCTTGGGCTGGTAAACCACCGTATCGGTGAAAACAACCACATCACCACGCCCGAAATTTTCGCAGTCAATCCTGTTCACTATCACCCGGTTGCCTGCTTTCAGCTGCGGAGGAAGCCCGCCCTGAGGCACCGAGAAGATAGTGAAGACATAGGTGCGCACTGCCCAAGCCAGGAGCAGCGACAACACCAATGCTATTAGGAATTTGACGGCAGTCTTCAATTCTTATTTTTTTCTTACTTAATATTGTCTACGAAAGTGAAGAGGCGATTCCAACGAATGCCCGAGAAGCCCGGATGATCTGGACTGTGGCTCCACCAGATGAAGATTGGCTTGCCCACGATGTGGTCCTCAGGCACGAACCCCCAGTAGCGGCTGTCGGCTGAGTTGTGGCGGTTGTCGCCCATCATCCAGTAATAGTCGAGCTTGAAGGTGTAACTCTTCGCCTGCTTGCCGTTGATGAAGATGCGGCCGGCGTTGTCTACCTTCAGGTCGTTGTGCTCGTAAACCTTGATGCAGCGCTCGTAAACAGGCAGATTCTTCAGCGTAAGAGCGATGCTCTCGCCCTTCTTCGGAATCCAAACCGGACCGTAATTATCTCTTGTCCAGCCTGTATAGGCGTTGAGCGGATAGAGGTCGCCGTAGGTTGCATCAGTATTGATAGAGATGCTCTCTACGAGGTTCTTGTTCGCCTTCAGCGCCATGTAAGCCTTCTTGGTGAGCGGAATCACGCCGCTCTGATTATACATCAGCAGGTCTTCGTTGGTGATTCCCAACTCATCGGCAAGGTCGATAGGGAACTCGCCCTTGAGCTTCATCTTATAAGTATACTGCACGTTATCAGGCTCCTTGTTTGCCTTTCCGTTCAGATAAACGATGCGGTTCTTGATCTGCAGGGTCTGTCCTGGCAAGCCCACGCAGCGCTTTACATAGTTCTCGCGTCGGTCGGTAGGACGGCTGATAATGTCGCCATATTCGCCCGGCATACTGCTGATGTAGTTGCGGCCAGTAGCATAAACCTGCTCAAAATAGTGGCGCTGCTGCAATGGGCTCATCGCGCGCACATCCTTTTCCTGTCCGTTCTGCTGCATCAACTGGTCGCCGATGCTGTAAACCATCTGATAGTAATCATTCGCCTGATAGCGCTCCTCATTGACGAGCGTATCGCCTGCAGGATAGTTGAACACCACGATGTCGTTGAGCTTCACGTTGCCCAAGCCCTTTACGCGGCGGTAATCCCAGTGAGGCCACTCTATGTAGCTCTTCACGTTGACCAGCGGCATGGTGTGCTGGGTGAGCGGCATGGTGAGCGGAGTTTCAGGAATGCGAGGACCGTAGCTTACCTTGCTCACGAAGAGATAATCGCCCGTAAGGAGACTCTTTTCGAGAGAGGAAGACGGAATCACATAGTTCTGGAAGAAGAAGAGGTTGATGAAATAAACCGCTACGAGAGCGAACACCAGCGCATCTACCCAGCTCATGATGAAACGGATAGGACCTTCCTCATCCTTCCACCACTGCCAGTGAATCTTCTTGGTGATGTAAACGTCGAAGATGAACGGAACCACAATGAGTCCCAACCAGCTTTCTACCCAAACCAGAAAGAGGAGATAGAGGGCGAGAACCACTGCGAACTTCGCCCACTGTACCTTCATATTGAGTTTTTGTTTCTCTTTATCTATCATAACTTCTACTTAGAACTTAAATAAATCAGATGTGGTGAGCAAGCCGGAATGGTTGGCTGTAAACTCGGCTGCGAGAACGGCTCCCAGGGCGAAACCCTTGCGTGAATGGGCACTGTGCTCGATGGTAATCATATCAGCATCGCTGTCATACATCACGGTGTGGATTCCCGGAACCTCACCATCGCGTACGCAGTTGATGACCAGGTCTTCATCAGTAATGTTTGCATCGCCCTCATCGTGATGGCCATCCTCAGTCCAGTAAGTTACGCCACGCTTCCAGTCCTTCTTTCTGTCGATATTGTCGATGATTTCCTCGGCAAGGGTGATGGCTGTTCCAGATGGCGCATCGAGCTTATGAACGTGGTGGGTTTCCTGCATGCATACTGAGTACTGTGGAAAACCGTTCATGATTTTAGCCAGATAGCGGTTTACGGCAGAGAAAATGGCCACACCGATACTGAAGTTAGACGCCCAGAAGAGGGTCTGCTTACCATCGGTGCAGAGTTTCTCCACGTCTTCCTTATGGTCTTTCATCCAACCGGTAGAACCTGAAACCACCTTCACGTTGTGAGAGAAAGCCTTCAGATAGTTGCCGTAGGCAGCAGTAGGGTTGGTAAACTCAATGGCAACATCGGCAGAGCAGAATTCCGGGCTGTCAATGTCTTGAGGGTTATTCACGTCAATCTTACAAACGATTTCGTGGCCACGCTGCAGGGCGATCTCCTCGATCATGTGTCCCATCTTTCCGTAGCCAATCAAAGCAATTTTCATCTTTATCTATTTTTATTTTTGTTCTTATTTCTAAACCTTTCGGCAAAAATACAATTTTTTCTTCGAAAAACCTTGAAAAATCCTTGTTATTATAATAATAAATAGAAAATTTTGGTTATTTTTGCAGTGATTTAAGGCTTTTAGCCTCATTTAGTAACTAAAAAAGAAAAAATTATGAGCAGATATATTTTTGAGACGAAGATGGAAGTAAGAGATTATGAGTGCGATATTGAGGGCATCGTGAACAATGCCAATTATCTGCACTACATGGAACATACCCGCCATCTCTTTCTGAAGGAATGCGGCCTCAGCTTTGCCGAAATGCACAACAAGGGCGTGGATGCTGTGGTGGCGAGAATGAACCTGCAGTACAAGGTTCCGCTGCAATGCGATGATGAATTCTTCTCGCGTCTGTGGCTGGAGAAACAGGGCGTGAGATATGTTTTCCATCAGGACATCTTCCGTGCCAAGGACGAGAAACTCTGCCTCAAGGCAACCGTAGAGCTCGTTTGCCTCATCAACGGAAAGCTGGGCAACAGCGAGGACTACGATAAGGCATTCGAGAAATATTTCTCATCCCAAGGTTAACAGGTTAACAGTTAACAGCTGATTTTTCAATACCCCCCTTCCGCACACGAGCGAAGAACTTGCATCCGCCAAGGTCAAGCATTAGAACTTGCGTTCCGAAAGAGGCAATCTTATAACCCTAATAAAGCCGAACAATTATGGAGCAACTCCTTCACTACGTGTGGAAGCACAAGCTCTTCCCACTCACCCCACTCACCACTACCTGGCACCAGGCTGTGGAAGTAATTGACCCCGGACTGCACAACCGCAATGCAGGGCCCGATTTCTTCAATGCCAAAATCAAACTCAACGGAACCCTATGGGTGGGAAACGTGGAGATTCATGACAAGGCAAGCGACTGGTATGTGCACGGACATGCTAAGGATGAACGCTACGACAACGTTATCCTGCACGTTTGCGGAACCATCGATGTAGAAGCCAAGAACTCGAAAGGCGAGCCCCTCGTGCAGTTGCAGCTCGACATTCCCGAAAACGTATCGAAACATTATCAGGAGCTGCTGAGCATCGACCAGTATCCTCCCTGCTACCAGATTATCCCATCGCTCACCCGCCTCACCGTACACAGTTGGATGAGCGCCCTGCAAACCGAGCGCTTATCGCAGAAAACCGATGCGATAGAGGCGCGCGTAAAGCAATGTAACGGCGATTGGGAAAACGCCTACTTCGTGACCCTGGCGCGCAACTACGGATTCGGAATCAACGGCGACGCCTTCGAGCAGTGGGCTTACCATCTGCCGCTGAGAGCCGTAGACCATCACCGCGACGACCTCTTCCAGATAGAAGCCATCTTCCTGGGGCAAGCCGGACTGCTGGAACTGAACACCATTCCCGAAAGATATCAGAAAGATGCGCTGAACGACGGGTATTTCTCCCGGTTGAGGAACGAATACCTCTATCTCTCGCATAAATTCTCGCTGCAGCCGATGGATTACAAGCAGTGGCGCTTCCTGCGCCTGCGTCCGCAGAACTTCCCTCACATCCGCATCTCGCAGTTAGCCAATCTTTATTATAACCGCCGTGCGGGGCTGAGCCAGCTGCTGGAGGCAAGCACGGTGAAGGAGGCAAAGCAGGTGCTCTCAACCAGCGTTACGGAGTATTGGGAAACCCATTATACCTTCGGCAGCACGAGCATCCGGAACGAGAAGCATCTCTCCCCTTTCTCGCTCAATCTGCTCATCATCAACACCGTGGTTCCCATCCTCTTTGCCTATGGCAGGCACCGGGGCGAGGAGAAATACTGCGACCGCGCCTTCGACTTCCTGGAGGAGCTGAAGGCTGAGAATAACCACATAGTAAGGATGTGGAAGGAATGCGGGCTGCCGGTGGAGAACGCCGGGGATAGCCAGGCGCTCATACAGCTGAAGAAGGAATACTGCGACAGGAAGGAATGCCTGAGGTGCAGGATAGGTTACGAATACTTGAAGAGATAAAAGATAAAAATTATGGCTGACCAACAAGAAATACTGAACACCATCCTCCTGACAAGGCTCAATTACTTCAGCCTGGCAGGAATGCTGGAGCTATACAGAAAGGTAGGCTCCGCCACGCTCATCCTGGAGCATAAGAACAACCTCAGAGACATCCTCCCCGATGCCTCGGATAAACTCGTGAGCGCTATCCAGAACTGCGAAGAAGCCCGAAAACGCGCTGAGGAAGAACTGGAGTACGACATACGCTACGGAATAGAACCCATTCCGATGAACGACGACCGCTATCCGCAACGCCTCAAGGATTGCGATGACGCACCCCTCATCCTCTTCTATAAAGGCAACGCCAACCTCAACCAGCAGCGCGTCATCAACATCGTAGGAACCCGCCACTGTACACCTTACGGCGAAGACCTCATCCGCCGCTTCATCACCGACCTGAAGCAGCTCTCGCCCAACGTGCTTATCATGAGCGGACTTGCCTACGGAGTGGACATCGTGGCGCACCGCCAGGCACTCGCCAACGGCTACGAAACCATAGGCGTGCTAGCTCACGGTCTGGATGACCTCTATCCCCGTCAGCACCGGGAAACGGCGGCAAGAATGATAGAACAGGGCGGACTGCTCACCGAATTCCTTACCCGTACAAACGCTGATAAGATAAACTTCGTGCGCCGCAACCGCATCGTAGCGGGAATGTCGGATGCCTGCATCCTGATAGAGAGCGCAGCTCACGGCGGCGGCCTCATCACCTGCGATATTTCGCAATCCTACGGTAGGGATGTCTTTGCCTTCCCGGGCAGAATAGGTGATTACTACAGCGAAGGCTGCAACAACCTGATACGCAACAACGGCGCCACGCTCATCACCAGTGCCGAGGACTTTGTGAAGGACATGCGCTGGCAGGATGATACAACCCTGATGCGAGCCAAGCAGCAAGGCATCGAGCGCAACCTCTTCCCCGAGTTATCGCCCGAGGAGCAACTCATCGTAGAAGTCCTCTCCAAGACCAACGACCTGCAAGTGAATCTCATCTCCGTAAAGACGAATATCGACATTTCTCGCCTCACTTCCCTCCTCTTCACATTGGAGATGAAGGGAGTCATCAAGACCTTTGCAGGGGGAATGTATCATCTTTTGAAGTAGTATTTTCTTTATTTTCAGAAAAAAGCAGTAACTTTGCAGCCGCAAAAAAGAAGATATACATCATAGGAATAAGAAGATTTCACTCGAAACTCATGAAAATAGGAAATATAGAATTTGGGCCTCAGCCCCTCTTCCTCGCTCCGATGGAAGACGTAACAGATATTGGTTTTCGCATGCTCTGCAAGCGATTCGGAGCCGCCATGGTTTATACTGAGTTCGTATCGGCGGAAGCCTTGGTGAGAAGCATCAAGAGCACCGTCAGCAAGCTTACGATAAGCGATGAGGAGCGCCCTGTGGGCATTCAGATTTACGGCAGAACCACAGAGGATATGGTGGAAGCTGCAAAAATCGTAGAACAGGCGAATCCGGATGTGATTGATATTAACTTCGGCTGTCCGGTGAAGAAGGTTGCCGGAAAGGGTGCAGGAGCCGGAATGCTCCGGAATATCCCATTGATGCTGGATATTACAAGAGAGGTGGTAAAGGCGGTAAACGTGCCGGTAACTGTGAAAACCCGATTGGGATGGGATTGCGAGAACCTCATCATCACCGACCTTGCCGAGCAGCTGCAGGATTGCGGAATCCAGGCGCTCACCATCCACGGCAGAACCCGTAGCCAGATGTACACCGGAGAAGCCGACTGGAGCCTTATAGGAGAGGTGAAGAACAATCCCCGCATCCATATTCCTATCATCGGCAACGGCGATATTACAACCCCGGAAGAAGCCAAGCTTGCCTTCGAAAGATATGGTGTAGATGCGGTGATGATTGGCCGCGCCACCTTCGGAAGACCATGGATTTTCAAGGAAATACGCGATTATCTGGATAATACAGGCGCAACTCCATTAACCGTAGATGAGAAGATTGACCTCCTGGAGGAGCAGCTGCGCATCAACGTAGAGCGCATCGATGAGTACAGAGGCATTCTCCACACCCGTCGCCACCTAGCCGCCTCCCCTATCTTCAAGGGCATCCCCGATTTCCGCCAAACGAGAATCGCCATGCTGAGAGCCACTACCGTGGAGGAACTGAAAGAAATATTGAAAGAATGCCGGGAGAGAATCAAGGCGATAGAAATCTAGACTTGCTTGCGGCGGATGGCAAATCCGCCGAAACCATAAGATAAGTAAAGGGAGACTCCAACGATGATGGTTGAAATCTCCCTTTTTTATTCGCAGTTAACAGGTTAACAGTTAACAGCTGTTTCTTCTATACTTCCACCACTTTCGCTTATAGAACGAAAATGGTTTCATCTCCGCAAATATTACGAATTTTCAAGCGCAAAGGCTTATCGTCTGATACAATGCTAGCATCCCAATAATCCTGGGTTTTCTTTCCGTTGATGGTTACGGTTCCCATCTTCTCTATCTTCACCTCCATATCACTGTGCCAAGGAGCATTTTTCTCAGCATTGACGCAATCTACAGAAGCCCATTCGATGGTTTCCAGCCCTTCATCGCTGAGTTTTATTTTCGAGAAGTTGGCACTCTTACCGCTTGCTCGTTTCTTGTTTGCCTGCAGAACACCTTTTTCGTTGAAATCATGAACTTTCTTTGCTACTCGGTCGCTATGGAATGATTTCAGTTGAAGTTTCCATCCCATCGACAAGCCCAGCGGATCCTTGGCTTCCTGCAAATCCCATTCAGCCTCATCTTCCATTATCACCTCGTCGAGCACCTGCTTCAAGTCTCTCAACTCAAATTCTATCAGCGTCTGCTGGTTTTCGGCTTCTATGAATTGGCGCAACTCGTTTATCTCTTCCACATCCACGTAATAGATGATGACACGCTTCACCTCATCAGGCAAATCAGGCAGCGCCTTATGGATGATGTTCATCATCTCACTCTTATCCAGCACTCGCTTGCTTCCATCGAGTAGATTAGGCAGATATACGGGCATCATACCATACTTGCTGTCCATGATAGAGCCTGCCCAATATTGGCTGTCCAACTTGGCATTGGCAGTTAAGCCCGGTATCAGGTTGTCGCGTAGCTTATCCATCGTCTGTACAGGATTTCTGAAGAGACGCACGCCATCTTTCACTTCCTTTATCTCAAACTCAGCTCCGGCATTAACCAGTCGGTCGCGAGCCGTCTGGAGGCTATTGATATTCACGTCGCCATGAATAAAGCGGCGGTTGAGCTTATGAGCCACGGCTGCGGCTACCCCGCTTCCGCCAAAGAAATCAGCCACGAGCATTCCTTTGTTGGATGAAGCCTTGATAATACGCTCCAAAAGGGCTTCCGGCTTCTGAGTGGCGTAATTGACACGTTCCTCGGCTTGGGAGTTAACAGCATTCAAATCTGTCCATAATGCTTGTGAAGGCATTCCACTTAATTCATCCAAATACACTTTTGAACGGATTCCTCCTTTTGTAGTAAAATGTAAACGTCCTTCTTTATCCAATCGCTCCATGGTTTCTTTTGGGCAACGCCACAGAGAACGAACACCTTTATATTCATACTCATAACCACCACCTTGCAATCCTTTTGCAGTTAAGTTTCCACTATCCCATTTTCTGCCATCAGGATCAACGTGGGTAAAACGAGCCAAATAACTTTCGTCATAATCCTGAAAGACTGTATTAAAAGTATAACCTTGTCCTTTGGTATAAAAGAATATCATATCAAAGTTGTTTCCATAAAACCCTGCATCTGCATGAGTTGTACTTCTTTGCCACACAATCTCATTTCTGAAATTTTCCTCTCCGAAAATCTCGTCCATAAGAATCTTCACATAGTGTCCGATGTGATAATCCAGATGCACATAGATGCTTGCATTCTCGCTCATCACGCTCTTGATTGCCATCAGATTCTCGTACATCCAGTTGAGGTATCTTTCCTTGTCCCAGATGTCTCCGTACATTTTCTCCTCAAACTCTTTCATTTCCTCATTGTCGAGATTCTGCTCCGCTTCTTTCATTGCCTTTTGCACAAGCGGATTGCGGCGGATATAGATTTTCTTGGCATAATCGGCTCCGCTGGCAAAGGGCGGGTCGATATAAACCAAATCCACCTCTATGCCCTGCTCCTTGAGATAGGCACAGGTAGAAAGGCACTCACCATGCATCATCAGGTTATGCTTCTCGTTGGCGCCTCTCTTTTCGAGAGATTCCACCTCATAGAGCGGCATTCCTCGCTTAATATGCTCCACGATGCGATCGTTGTCACGATAGCGGAGAATGCGACGGGTGCGCACAAAATTATCCAGAAGGGCTTGACCCTCCAGGGTATTGGGATAATATGAAATATATTTTGTAGCCATTATCTTTATTCTATTTTTATATGAAAAATTCCTTGATCATCTGTAGGGTCTTTGCCATTCTTTCTTCAGCAGAAATGGTGTCCTCCAGATAAAGGAACTGGAATCGCTTGCGATGAAAAGCCTCATTGTTCTTGGGCACAAACACATCTCGCATAAACTCCAGGCGCTCCTTGAACTTGGCAGCATATACCTCGCCCTTCGTCTCTATGATGCAAATGCGGTCGATCTTGCCCTCTGCATCACGGCTGAGCACCAGGAAGTCGGGATAATAAAGTCCATCATACTGCCAGTGCTTGCCCTCCCTGCGATAGCAGCGAATCTTGAACTCTGTAAGCGTATCATCGCCATTGAAGTAATACTCCAGCTGCTTATCCTTCATCAGCGGAATCAATCCGTTGGCAAAGTATTCCTTCTCCAGGTTACTGTCGAAGCGGTAAGGCAGATAATGGTAAGTCTGATTGCGCTCAGGATATTCATCCTTAGGCAGCTTGTCTTTCACCATCATCTGGATGTCAGTATCAGAGAATCCGGCAGCCTTCATCTTTTCCACAACTGCCTTCACTTCTGGCGGGAGTTCCATCTTGCCCGGGTCATTATCCCATGCCAGGATTTCCTTCACCACTTTCTCGCTTGGATAGAAACGGCTGTCGTCTTCCACATCAAGAGGCATAGGTTGCTCCACCGAGAGGATGGTTGCCGTATCAGGAACCACCTCTTCTGAGATGCGGAAATCACGCTTAGGCACAAAAGCCTTCCGGATGTTGGCACGTATCTGATAATGGTCATACTCCATATTCTCTGTACGATATTTCCCATCCTGCTCATCAGCAATCGTAATTTCATCGAACAGTTTATGCAGCTGAGTCTCATACTGTTTCAATTCTTTCATACTCAGCGCCCCCATACTTTCCTTGGCTATTTTCTGCAACCACCAGTGGTAAGTGAAGCTCTCTCCATTCTCTTTTCTCAGCTCCTCATAGCCGAGCATGTTTCCTTCAAAGTCTTGAACATAAACCAGCGAGCGGTTAGCCTTCTGCTTCAAACTTTCGTCAGCAAGCAGCGTGGCAGTATCTGGCTGTTCTTCGATCACCTGAGTTTCATATTCCACTTTCAGTTGGAAGAAATCAATGGGTGGCACCTGCTGCTTATCCATACGTGAGAATCGCTCTATGCGCTTCTTTGCAGGTTCCGGCTTCTTGCTGAATTCCTGGAGTGTGATGTTCTGCTGCTGCTTCAATTCCTTGTTGAGTTTGTCGGCATTCCACCTGTTCATCCAAACCAAGGCTTTTTCCTGTTCGCCCCGAACCACCTGTCGCAGGCAGCGGCAGGAAGTTTGCAGCACCATGTTCTTAGGGCACGCCCCTTCATGAGGCAGCACCACGCCCGTAAGGCTCTTGCAATCCCATCCCTCCTTTCCTATCTGCACCAGCAGCACGATACGGATTTTAGAGGTAGGCGAATCGAGCATGGCGAAAGCTGCCTCTGAACCTTCGGGCTCTGCATATTTTCTGGCACCTGCCTTAGAGGAATTACTACCCTTATGGCGCTTCAGAATCACCTCTGCAGGGTTCAATCCATATTCCGTTACAATCTCGGATACGAGAGGATAGATTTCTTCTTCGAGAGTTGGAATCTGACCGCAATATACAGCAAGCTTCGCACAGGTTCCATCAGCATAGGTTGTATCCTTATATTTATCGAGAAACTCATACACTCCGCTTCTCACAATGGTCAGCATATCATGGTTCGTAAACTTTACTTCGGGACGCTTCAGGAAGTTGTCGATACCCTCCATCAACGTATAGAAATACACCACATTGGTGATATTGGTATTCTTGATATTGAAACTTCCGCCCAATGTCACCTTCTCTGCTTTTTCCAGATAAGGAGTGCCCGTAAAGCCAAGCACATTGCAGAAATTACAACCTTGAGTAGCCCATCCTGTAACCACCTGACGGAGTTTGATTTCACCATCAGAAGCATGATGCACCTCATCGATAAAAATAGAAAGAGAAGGTATTTTACATATCATATTGCGCAGCTCATTAGCCACATCCACCAGCCGGCGTTCATCATCCGAAAGAAGACTCTGGTCTTTCCCGTTCTCCTCCCATCTGTCTAAGATAACCTTCTCTGCATTTGTAATAGCCACCAATCCCATCATCGTACCTCCATCCCAATGCTGGTTAATCTTAAACGCATTGGGATTTCTGATTACATTGCTTTTCCTGGCACTTTTTTGCTCATCAAGGATTTCAAATTTTACGAGCCTCTTCAGCTGCATGGCTGTAGCTGCCGGGAAAAGCCAGGTAACGTCAAAGTTCTGAATACTACGAAGACTAGGAACAATGCTTGACTTCAAGCCGGATGGTGCCAATATCAGAAAATTATGTGCCCATATCGGATTATGCGGCTCATTCTGAGCAAAGTATAAATCTATATAAATGAATGCGGCCATCAGATAGGTTTTTCCCGCACCCATAGGAAGACTGAAAAGATAATCCGAATAAGTTACCTGGTAAAAGATATCCTTCAACACTTTCTCGTAATCAATCTCCCTGGCATGATGACGGATAAACTGCTCCAGCTCTGGAGCTATCTGCTTGCCGTTGCGGTCTTTCTGTCTACTATACTGATACAAGGCCAACGCAGCAGGATTCTTTGTCATCACATCCCGTGCCTCTGCATTGATTTCCTCTGCATCAACGTCAGTTTCATTAAATTTGCCTTCTGCAAAAAGTTGCCAAAGCGGCTTGCCCTGACAGGCTATTTTCAAAAACAGATAAGTCTTGATAGCATCAATCTGGGCATCACGCAACATACCTCGCTGATCAATATAATCAACGAGGTATAAAACCGTACAATCAGAAGATTGAAACCATAAATCTCTTTTCTTTTGTATAAGTTGATAGAACATCTTTCTTCTTTTGTATTAACCATCAACCACATTCAGAAGTTAACAGGTTAACAGTTAACAGTTGTTTTTTCTATACTTCTACCTGAAATTGAAGAAACCTAGCTTCCTCAAATTATAGAGAAAGGCTTTACTTCTTCAATATTGAAGCACCTTCGAGCAGGGCGAGCGCCTTGTTCTCGTTCTCCTCCATGATTTCGCGCTCTCCCGGACCTTTGTCGTTAATTCCGCAGAGGTGCAGGATGCCGTGGATGATGACGCGGTGAAGCTCATCATCGTAGGTCTTGCCAAACTGCTCGGCATTGGTGCGGACCGTATCCAGCGAAATCACGATGTCGCCGTTAATCACATCATCCTCATCATAATCGAAGGTGATGACATCGGTATAGTAATCATGACCCAGATACTCATTGTTCACTTCGAGAATCTTCTCGTCATCTACAAACATATAGCCAATCTCACCCACCTTGCGGCCATGAGAGGCAGCTACCTTACGAATCCAGGCACTCGTATCACGCTTCTTGATCTTTGGCATTTTCACGCCATCTACATTGTATGTTATCATACGCTTCTTCCTCCTATTTTTATTTTATTTTTGGTAAAAATTCATCTACTTCTTTTCCGAAAAATCTCAATTCCCTGACCAACGTAGAGCTGATGCTGCTGTATCTTGGGTCGGAAAACAGCAGGATAGTTTCTACGCCGCCCAACTGCTTATTGATGTCAGCCTGCTCTCTTTCGTACTCGAAATCCTTGGCAGAACGGACGCCACGAACCAGAAACCTGGCTCCCAGGCGATGCGCCAAATCGATGGTAAGATCATCGTAAGAAACCACCTCAAGGCGATAACCCTTAGATGCATCTTCCGCATCTACCAGTTCCGAACATTCCTTCGGGAAAACAGCCTTAATATCCTCCACACGCTTCGAGATTTCCTCGCTGGCGTGCTTCAGCTTGCTCACCGCCACTGCAATCACGAGCTTGTCGAACATCGGCAGAGCACGCTCGGCAATGTTCTGATGTCCTATCGTAAATGGGTCGAATGTACCTGTAAATATTCCTATCTTCATGTTTTTCTTCACTCTTCGTTCTTTACTCAAACAAGTCTCCCTGCATAATATTGCTTGTATACGGATTTCTGCCAAGATGCTCGTAGGCAAGCGACGTTGCCATTCTGCCTCGCGGCGTGCGCTTGATGAAACCCTCCATGATGAGGAACGGCTCGTAAACCTCCTCTACGGTGCCACCATCCTCGCCTATTGCCGTGGCAATGGTGCTTACGCCTACCGGACCGCCACGGAACTTGTCGATGATGGTGGTGAGAATCTTATTATCAATCTCATCCAAGCCATACTGGTCGATGTTGAGTGCCTTGAGCGCCATTTGGGCAATATCGTAAGTGATGGTTCCGTTGCCCTTTACCTGGGCGAAATCACGCACTCTTCTGAGCAGAGAGTTGGCGATACGAGGAGTTCCGCGCGAACGGCGGGAGATTTCTACAGCCGCCTCATCCTCTATCGGCACCTTCAGGAGCATCGCACTTCGCTTGATAATCTTCTGAAGCGTAGCCGGGTCGTAATATTCCAGATGCAGATTGATTCCGAAACGGGCACGGAGAGGAGCTGTAAGCAGACCGCTTCTCGTTGTCGCTCCCACGAGGGTAAACGGATTCAAGTCTATCTGTATGCTGCGAGCCGAAGGACCCTTATCTATCATGATGTCGATGCGGTAATCCTCCATCGCCGAATAGAGATACTCCTCTACGACAGGCGAAAGACGGTGGATTTCATCGATAAAGAGCACATCGTTGGGCTCCAGCGAGGTAAGGATTCCTGCCAGATCGCCCGGCTTATCAAGCACAGGACCCGATGTAATCTTGAATCCTACGCCCAGTTCGTTGGCGATGATGTTGCTCAGCGTGGTCTTACCCAATCCCGGCGGACCATGGAGGAGCGTATGGTCGAGCGGTTCGCCACGATATTTGGCAGCCTCAACAAAGACCTCGAGATTTTCCACCACGCCATTCTGTCCGCTGAAATCAGAAAACTTCAGCGGGCGCAGCGCCTTCTCGAATTCCTTTTCGGCAGGCGAAACCATTTCTTGTCTTATATCAAAATCTTCGTTCATTCTATGACTATTATCGATAATATGGGTGCAAAGTTACACATTTGTTGCGGAATTAAAGAAGAAAAGCCGAATTATTTTGCCCATGATTTTGCACAATCCCAAAAGATTCGTGCAGATTTGTAAGCGTTATCCCATAAAAATGTTATAATTTATCATTTTCTTGCAGAATAATTTGTTTATCCGATAGAAAAGACATACTTTTGCACTCGATATTGAAAGCGAGGAAAGAAATAAATAAGAGAGAAATATCAGGATTTTAAAAGAAATAGAATTATGCTTAAGTTATTCCAAGGGCTCAGCAAGCTGCTGGCCAATTACACATCTATCTTCGTGATAGGTGTTGCAGTGTTCACATTCTTCTTCCCACATACCTTCGACTGGGTGCGCGGAACTACTCAGACCGTCATTCTCGGCATCATCATGCTCACCATGGGTCTGACCTTGACCACCAACGACTTCAAGATTCTGGCTCAGCGCCCGCTGGATGTCTTCATCGGAGCCTGTGCCCAGTTTATCATCATGCCTGGCGTGGCTTACACCCTGGTTCATGTGTGGCATCTTGACCCAGCCCTGGCACTCGGAATCCTGCTGGTAGGTTGCTGTCCGGGCGGCGTTTCGAGCAACATTATGAGTTATCTGTGTCATGGCGACGTAGCTTTCTCCGTAGGAATGACCTGCGCCTCAACCATTCTTGCACCGGTGATGACTCCGCTGCTGATGAAGATTACGGCAGGCGAGATTATCCATGTAGATGCTGTGGGAATGTTCATCAACATCCTCATCGTAACGATTATTCCTGTAGCCATCGGCTGCGCCCTCAACTATATTTACGGCAAGAAAGACTGCTTCCCTACCATCCAGAGTCTGATGCCGGGCATCAGCGTTACGTGTCTGGCAATCATCGTAGGCGGTGTGATTTCTACGGTTCATGATGACCTCGTTGCTCGCGGCTTATCGCTTTTCCTCTGGACTTTCGCCGTGGTTTTCTGCCACAACACGCTGGGTTATCTTCTCGGTTGGCTTGCCGGCAAATGTGCCGGATTCAATACCGCTAAGAAGCGTACCATCAGTATTGAGGTCGGCATGCAGAACGCCGGTCTTGCCACGGTACTTGCTGGCAATTTCTTCGCAGCCCAGCCTCTCGCCGTATTGCCTTGCGCCATCAGCTGCGCCTGGCACAGTATTTCGGGCACCATCCTTGCAGGAATCTATCTGAAATGGGACCATCTGCATGAGAAGAAGTAAATGACTTCTGAAAAAGATAAATACGAAAAAAGGTCGTGAGATTTCTGATTGAACCTCACGACCTTTTCTTATATCATTACCTCACGGGGTTAACAGGTTAACAGTTAACAGCCGTTTTTTCTATGGTTACATGAGCAAAACACTTGAATTATTCACTCATCGTTCTTCACTCTTCACTTAATCTACTTCCCCGTAGTCAGCAGCTGCACGGCTCGCTGAACTATCTCGTTTGTCTCGTTCCAAACCTGGAAGTACTGGCTCATATCCCAGATATCTCGCGCTACAAGGGCTTTCAGCTGCAGGGCGAGGTATTTCTTGGTCTGAGTTAATTCAGCCTCATCCTTCGGCTCTATCTTCTCCTTCTTGCCCTCGGCGATAATGCCATCTATCAGCGAAGAAGGAACCTCGTAAGTGGCGAGGAACTTGTTGAAATCCTTATACTGGCTCTTGAGTTCCTTGCGATGCGCATCGATGAACTTCAGACTCTGGTTGATGACGATGCTCTTGGCAGCCAACTGACGGTGCATCTTGGTGTACTTGGTTGTATCCAGCGGAACGAAATAATCTGGCATGATTCCACCACCACCATAAACTACACGATGCTTGCGCAAGGTGTAATACTTCAGACTGTCTGAAAGATGGATGCTGTCCTGATTGGTGAACTCGCCATGCTTGTAACGCTTGTCCAGATCCATCGCATAATCCAATCTGTCACCTTTCTTATATGGCTTCTGGATGCATCTGCCGCTAGGCGTATAGTAATGGGCGATGGTGAGACGAATCTCGCTGCCATCATCAAAGGTCAGCGGACGCTGCACCAATCCCTTGCCGAAGGTTCTGCGACCAACCACTACGCCACGGTCCTGATCCTGGATGGCTCCGGAAACAATCTCGGCGGCAGAAGCGGTAAACTCATTGGTGAGCACCACCACCTTGCCCTTGCGCCATCTGCCGTTAGCCTGTGCCTTGTATTCCTGGCGAGGCGCTGCACGACCACTGGTATAAACGATGAGATCGCCCTTCTGCAGGAACTCGTTGGCAATCTGAGCCGCAGCCTGAAGATAGCCTCCGCCATTATCCTCAAGATCGAAGATAAGGTCCTTCATTCCTTTCTTTTTCAGCGAATCCATCGCTATTGTTACCTCTTTATGACTGGTAAGACCGAAGCTCCCCAATCGGATGTATCCGATGCCCGGACGAATCATATAAGCCGCATCCATCGTAGTTACCGGAATTTTATCGCGCTTTACCTTGAAGATGAGTTTATCCTTGATGCCATGGCGCACGATGGTAAGGTTCACCGTGGTTCCCTTAGGACCACGAAGGCGCTTCATGATTTCCTCCTTGCTCATCTTGACGCCCGAAATGGCAGTATCGTTTACCGCCACAATGCGGTCGCCGGCAATGATTCCCACCTTCTCAGAAGGTCCGTTCGTAACCGGCTGGATAACGAGCAGCGTATCATCTACCATGTTAAACTGCACGCCAATGCCATCAAAACTGCCGTTCAGCGGCTCGTTCATCGCCTTGGTTTCCTTGGCTGTAGCGTAAGAAGAATGAGGATCGAGCTTTTCGAGCATGCCTCGGATGGCGTCCTCTACGAGCTTATTCTCATCCACACTATCCACATAGAGGTTGGTAATGGCAATTTCCGCCCTTCCCAACTTCTCTATCGGGCTGTTCTTGCCCATCTTGATGCGCAGCTGGGCACTGGCAGAAGTTACTGCCAGGAATGCTACCAGTGCTATGAATAGATATTTCTTCATTTCTTAAAACTTAAAGTTTATGAAAGAGAGAAATCCTTCAAGAGTTAACAGGTTAACAGTTAACAGCGCTTTTTTCAATGGTTACCCCCCGAAAGCACTTGAATTCTTCACTCTTCGTTCTTTACTCTTCACTTCATTTAATCCAGCGGCTCAGAGTCTTCCTCCGGAATATCCTCTTCTATCACCAGATTTTCGATGATGAAGTTCTGGCGCTCCATCGTGTTCTTACCCATATAATATTCCAGCAGCTTCTGCACCTGATCGGTTTTATGCAGCGTAACCTGCTCCAATCGCATGTCGGGACCGATAAAATGGGCGAATTCATCAGGCGAAATCTCTCCCAATCCTTTGAATCGGGTGATTTCAGGATCAGGGCCCAAATCGCGAATCGCCTGCTGGCGCTCCTCATCGCTGTAACAGTAATGCGTGATGAAATCGCTCTTTTTCTCCTTTCTTCCCAGTTTCGCATCCGCATCAGCCACCGCCTGCTTGTTCTTGATCTTGGTTCGCTTGTTGCGCACTCGGAACAATGGGGTCTGAAGCACGTAGACATGGCCCTTCTTGATGAGATCTGGGAAAAACTGAAGGAAGAAGGTGATGATGAGCAGGCGGATGTGCATTCCGTCGACATCCGCATCGGTTGCCACAATCACCTTGTTGTAACGCAATGAATCCAAGCCGTCCTCTATATCGAGAGCCGCCTGAAGCAGATTGAACTCCTCGTTCTCATAAACCACCTTCTTGGTAAGACCGAAGCTGTTGAGCGGTTTACCACGCAGAGAGAACACCGCCTGGGTGTTCACATCGCGGCTCTTGGTGATGCTTCCGCTGGCAGAATCGCCCTCGGTGATGAAGATGGAACTCTCCTCCTTGCGCTCGTTCTTGGCGTCGCTGAAATGGATGCGGCAGTCGCGGAGCTTGCGGTTGTGGAGATTCGCCTTCTTGGCACGCTCACGGGCGAGTTTGGTAACGCCCGCCATCGCCTTGCGCTCACGCTCGCTCTCCTTAATCTTGTTCTCCAGAATCTCAGCCACATCCTTGTGGATATGGAGATAGTTGTCTACTTCCTTCTTCAGGAAATCGCCCACATACTTATTGATGGTTTCGCCACCATTCGGCGTCATCGTAGTACTTCCGAGCTTAATCTTGGTCTGACTCTCGAAGACCGGTTCTTCTACGTTGATGGCAATGGCAGCCACCAGTCCGTTTCGGATGTCAGCATACTCATACTTGCCGTAGAACTCCTTGATAGTCTTGGCAATATGCTCCTTGAAGGCACTCTGATGCGTACCTCCCTGGGTGGTGTGCTGACCGTTGACGAAGGAATAATACTCCTCGCCATACTGGTTGGTATGGGTGAAGGCAATCTCGATGTCCTCGCCCTTCATGTGGACGATGTCGTAGAGACCTTCGTTGGTCATATTATCGCTCAGCAAATCCTGCAGACCATGGCGGCTCAAGATGCGGCGGCCATTGTGCATGATGGTGAGTCCGGTGTTCAGATAAGTATAGTTGCGGAGCATCGTTTCCACGAAATCATCGTGGAAGGAATAGTTCTTGAAGAGTGTATTATCCGGCTCGAAGAAGATAAAGGTACCGTTCTCGTCCTCAGTATCTTCCATCGTGTCGCTCTTCAGAATACCTTTCTCAAACTTCAGATGGCGCACCTTTCCGTCGCGGTACGACTTTACCTCGAAATGGGAACTGAGGGCATTGACCGCCTTCACACCCACACCATTCAGACCTACGCTCTTCTTGAACGCCTTGCTGTCGTACTTACCACCGGTATTCAGCACACTTACAGCCTCAACGAGCTTGCCCTGAGGAATACCACGGCCATAGTCGCGCACGCTGACACGCAGATTGTCCTCGATATCGATTTCCAGACGGACACCTGCGCCCATCTTGAATTCATCGATAGAGTTGTCTACCACCTCCTTCAAGAGCACATAAATACCATCTTCCGGCAGATTTCCATCTCCCAGACGGCCGATGTACATACCCGGACGGGTGCGTACATGCTCCATATCGCTCAAGTGGCGGATGTTATCATCGGTATATTCTACCGGCTGCTGCTCCTGAGGGGCATTGGTAAGCTCATCAGCAGCATTCAATTCGCTGTTACCTAAGTTTTTATCTTCAGACATGATTTCCTCCTTAGTTATTCTTATTTATTTTCCTATAACATAGCAAATGATGTTGCAATATTCTGTTTATCAGATAATTGCCAACATAACAATTACTATTTACCTGATACTCTTAATATAGCAGTTGCGGCGCTTGTGAAGGACTGGATCCAAGACGCCCCATTGTCCCTGCACGGCAGCATTATCTTCCATTTCCACCTGTGTTTCTCCCCACTCGATTCCATACTTCTGATAGATAGGAATCAGGTCGGCAAAGAGCAGCGCATTGGCACCCTTAGCACGGTATTCCGGCTGGATTCCGATGAGCAGAAGGTCGACAATCTTGGTTTTATGGAACTTGATGGCGCGCAGCAGATGCCACCAGCCAAAAGGAAGCAGCCTGCCCCTATAACACTTCTGCAGAGCTCTGGAAAGGGAAGGCATCGTAATACCGATACCTATCATCTTATGATCCTCGGTAGTCCAGTCTTCTATGGCTGTTACAAAGTTCAGGTCGAGCAAAGACAGATACATCTTGATGTACTGGTCTATCTGCTTCTGTGAAAGTTCGGAATAACCATAGAGATGCTTGTATGTATCATTGATGAGGTCGAAAATCTTCTGTCCGTATCCGCCCTGATAAATATCCTTACGGGTAAGTTTGCGGACATGGAGATTGTATCTTTTCTCTATCATCGCCGCTATCTTGGAATATTTCTCCGGGATGGTATCTGGCACCATCAGTTTATACTCTACATACTTATTATCTACGGTAAAACCCTCCAGAGCCTCAATGTGCTCAGGATAATATGAATAATTATAAATGGTAGGCATGGTGCCTAGCTGGTCAAAGCCCCAGGTAAGCATGCCTTCTGGATCCATATCGGTAAAACCCAGCGGACCTACAATATCTTCCATTCCCTTCTCCTTACCATATTTCTCTACAGCATCGAGAAGAGCCTTGGAAACCTCGCGGTCGTCAATGAAATCAATCCAGCCGAAACGGACCGACTTCCTGCCCCATTTATTGTTTGCCTTATGATTGATAATGGCAGCGACGCGACCTGCCAGCTTGCCGTCCTTATAGGCAAGAAAATACTCTGCCTCGCAGAACTCGAACGCTGCGTTCTTGTCCTTGCTCAGAGTATTCATGTCGTCGCTGAAAAGATTAGGCACATCATATTCGTTGCCTTCGTAGAGGTCGTAATGGAAGTCGATGAATGTCTTCAAGTCCTTCTTTGTTTCAACCTTTTTAATTTCTATTAATGACATGATTTTCAAACTAGTTTGCAATATTATAAATGCAAAAGTAGCAATATTTTGGCAAATTACCAAATATTGCTACTTTTTTTGCAGTTTTTTAGGGGTTAAAATTTAATTACAGCCCCCAAACTAGCCTATATCACCCATTTACTGGCTTTTTGACGGAATCAGTTTTACTTAACAAGATGCTCTTTTATCCAAACCATCTGCTGATAATTTGTATCGGGTGTAGTCCAATGCTCATTGATTGGAGTGAGCAAAGCTTCCTTCTTACATTTCAACGTATTCCAAACAGCATAGCTGGTAGTTGGCGGACAGGTATTATCGTTATATCCCCATGTAAGATAAGTTGGGGCCTTTACCTTGCGGGCAAAATTCACCACATCATAATAAGCCATCGTGTTGAGACAATCCTTGTTCTTCAAGATCTCATGATATTTATTGAAGTGAGGATAACCACCCGTTCTTCCCTTCTCTGCATAACCAGCCATATCGCTGAGCGCCGGATGATTGGCCACGCACTGGGTTACTCTGCTATCAAGACCGGCTGCAATAATAGCCAAGGCTCCACCCTGACTTCCGCCCTGCACAGCCACATTCTTTCCGTCCCACTCTGGGAGAGAGGTTAGGAAATCGATGCAGCGCACCAGTCCCTGATAAACATGGCGCATGTAGTAGCGGTTCTTATCTTCCAATCCATTGGCAAGATAACCACCGTTTGCATCGTTGAATCCCTTGCTTATCTCCTGGAATGTTTCGGCTGGGAGACGTGGGTCGAGACCATGAATCTCTATCTCGAAGCGGATGAATCCGTTCTCGGCGTAATATTTATTGCGCATAGGCTCCTTGATGGTTTTGATGCCGGCTCCTGGAGGTGTGAGAACCACAGGATGGCTACCCTGCTTGGCATTCTTGGGATAGAAGAGATAGCCATACATCGCATGACCTTTCTTATCTATCTGAAGTTTAACGAGATAACAGTCTATCTTGTCGGTACAGTATTCCTTGGCGAGTTCCTTGGTATAGCTCATCGGCACATTCTTCAGTTCGTCCTTTGCCTGCTGCCAGAATGCATCAAAATCCTTAGGCTCCTGGGTATAAGGCTGAATCTTATCTACCGAGAATCCTACTTTGATATGATGCTGATAGGTCTTGCCATCGAGTTTATAGAATAATCTCAAATCGCGGAAGCCCGGTGTCTTTCGGGTTCCCATGTTCACGATGGCGCGTCCATTCTTCAGCTTGAAGCTTCCTTTCTTGTCAGCCTTCAGCATGTCATCGCCTATTTCATAGTTCACCTCGCCGTCACGGGGAATTCCATACTTATAGAAACTTACTTCCACCTTAGCCTGTTCGCCCGTCTTATAGAGCCAGTCGGCATGGTCAGGCACGGTTAGCCAAAGATAATCACTGCGATAGGGATAGTTCTCCGCCATCACACTAAACACACTCGTCATGTTCATCACCAGGATAAACAGAAGCGATAGATAGATTGTCCTTAATCTGTTCATAATTTTATAGTTTGTTTTTTAAATTATAATATTCAACTATCATATATGAGCGCAAAAGTACAACATTCCATTGAGATAACAAAATGATTTCAAGGATATTTTTGTTCAAGATACCCTCAATAGGCATCTTGAACAAACAAATATCCTTCCCGATAGTTTTAAGCACTGGCGGAAAACTAACACTCTCCAAGGAATCACAATAAGAAAAAGCTCGATCATCTATTCTCTCCAACACTGGCGAGAAGTGCGAAGTGTCGGATGAAGCGAGAGATGATTCATCAAATGAGTAGTGAAATTCTGAGGGTGGAGTCGATTACAGAAGACAATATGGAGTCAAATTGCTCCATGACCCGAAATTATTCTTCCAAAAGGAGTGAGTTTCTCAGATTTAATTAGTATCTTTGCCATGTCATATCAGAGTTTTGCTTGTTTTCTTTTGCAACACTAAGATAAGTAAAAATTCTGACACAGTAAAATCCTGAGCAACTTTCTGTTGCTCAGGTGCTTAAAAAGTTTAATTAATAATAGTGTTGCGGAATTAATGGAATAACTAGAAATGAGATTGAAAAGACATCTACTGACAGCCGCCCTGGCACTCTTTTGCCTATCGGCAGCTAACGCCCAACTGCTAAGAACAACGGTGGAGCAAGGAGAAATTGAAGGTGTGGAACATGAAGGATTCGCCCTATACAAGGGAATCCCATACGCTGAAGCACCAGTGGGCAACCTCAGATGGAAAGCCCCTGTGAGCAAGAAGCCTTGGAAGGGAGTATTCAAAGCAGACAAATGGGGAGACCGTCCACCACAGCCCATCGACCCTAACCAAAATGGTGGAGAGCTGGGCATGAGCGAGGACTGCCTATACCTCAGTGTGGAAACGCCAGCCAAGAGTAAGAATGACAAACTCCCTG